>DPGF01000117.1:0-9150 GCA_003522105.1 Oscillibacter sp. | reverse complement strand
TATACAAATAGTATATTTTGCAGAGTTCCTGCAAAATGGAGGGGGGAAATGCGGCAAAGTATTCGACAAAAGAGTAAAAATAGAATGCGGCAGTTCCGACAGAAGTTGCCAAAAAGCGGAGAGGTGTGTGCTTTTCCGACAAAACGTCGGAATGAACGACAGGAGATTTGCGGAAGCGACAAATTTACATAATATTCTAAATAAACGATTCTACGATGAGTTATCCACAGTTTCCACAGACTTATCCACAGCAGTGCACTTCTGAAAAACGCTTGATTAAAGAGGAAAAATAGAATCGCTTTCTGTAGAATGGAAAACATATCGCAGAAATAGGTGTGTGTCGAAATTTACATAATTCTGAAACTGTTCGATTTGTAAAAGAACAGAAATTCGATTTGTTACCATAATCGGAGAATTATGCAAGCTGAGATCGTCCTCTTGCATCGGGCGGGGGAACGGAGATAAAAAGGGTATCCTCTGTCAAAAGAGGGTACCCTTTCGTATGTCAGATGATGGGATCGTCGATGTCCCTTGTTGCGTAAGCGTTCAGCGCCCAATCCGCCCGCGCGCCGGCGAGATACTCATAATACCCCTGTGCGCCGATCATCGCGCCGTTGTCACCGCAGAGCTTCAGCGGCGGGAGATAGAGCGTATAGCCGCGCTTCCGGCATTCTTCTTCAAGCGCTGTGCGGATAAAGGAGTTTGCGGCCACGCCGCCCGCGGCAACGAGTACTTTATGCCCGCTTTGCTCCATGGCGAGCATCGCGCGCGGTACCAGCTCGTCGACAACCGCCTGCGTGAAGTCGCGCGCAAGCGCGGCGCGGTCGAGCTGCTTTCCGGTCTGATCTGCGTTGTGCGCAAGGTTGACAACGGCGGTTTTGAGTCCGGAAAAGCTCATGTCGAGGGGGCTCCCGTCGATTTTTGCGCGCGGCAGGTCGTAAACGCCGCCCGTGCTCTCGTGCGCGAGCTTGTCCATCGCTGCGCCGCCGGGGTAGGGAAGGCCCAGCACGCGCGCGGCCTTGTCGAAGCATTCGCCCGCCGCATCGTCGCGCGTCGCACCGAGAAGGGCAAAGTCCGTGTAGCCGCGCACATCGACGATGAGGGTATTGCCGCCGGACATGCACAGCGCGAGGAACGGCGGCTCCAGCTCTGGGAAGGCGAGATAGTTCGCCGCGATGTGTCCGCGGATGTGATGCACGGGAATGAGCGGCACGTTCAGCGCATAGGCCGCAGACTTGGCAAAGTTCAGCCCTACGAGCACCGCGCCGATGAGACCGGGGGCGTAGGTCGCGGCCACGGCGTCGATGTCGGATTTCTGAACGCTGGCCTCTTTGAGCGCCTGCTCAGTCAGCGCGGCGATGGCCTCGATGTGCTTGCGCGAGGCGATCTCCGGCACAACGCCGCCGTAGAGCGCGTGCAGGTCGGCCTGCGACGCGATGGCGTCGGAGAGGATTTTGCGCCCGTCCTCGACGACCGCAACGGCAGTCTCGTCGCAGGAGGACTCAAAAGCGAGGATCTTCATGCCTTCGCCTCCCCGTTCGCGATGAATTCCTTCGTCATGATGATGGCGTCCTCCTTCGGGTGGTCGTAGTAGTTCTTGCGGCGTCCCTCGCCGCGGAAGCCGCGGCTGCCGTAGAGCGCGATGGCGGCATAATTGCTCTCGCGCACCTCAAGCGTCAGAAACGAAAGGCGGCTGCCCTCGGCAAAACGGATGAACACATCGAGAAGCTGCCCCGCGACCCCGCCGCGGCGGCAGTCGGGACGGACGGCCATTTTGGTGATGCAGCCTTCGTCCACAACGGCGAGAAGCCCCGCGTAGCCGACGACACTGCCGTTTTCCGCGTCCAGCGCGACTAAGAAGGCGGAGCAGGCATTTTCCAGTTCCTCTGCGAGCATATTGCGCGACCAGGGATTGGAGAAGCACTCGCGCTCAAGCTCAGCCACGTCGTTCAGATATTCGTTTGTCATCGGGACGATGCGCACTTTTTTCTTCAACTGTTCCATAGATGTCCTCCGGTTATTTGGCTTCGAGCCAGTTTTTGCCCCAGTGCGCTTCGGCAGTCAAGGGGACAGAGAGGTGCATGGCCCCTTCCATCTCTTCGGTGAGAAGTGCCGCGACCCGTTCCTTTTCCTCCTCCGGGCATTCGACGATCAGTTCGTCGTGCACCTGCAAGATGAGCTTTGCTTTGAGCTGTTCCTTTCGCAGCCGTTTGTCGACACGCACCATCGCAAGCTTGATGACGTCTGCGGCCGTGCCCTGAATGGGCATGTTGCGTGCCACGCGCTCGCCGAACGAGCGGGTATTGAAGTTGCTCGCGGTCAGCTCGGGCAGCGCGCGGCGGCGGTGCATCAGCGTTTCGACGTAGCCGCGCTCCTTGGCCTGCGCGACGACCTCGTCCATATAGCGGCGAATGCCGGGGAAGCGCTCAAAGTAGGTCTCGATATATTCCTTTGCCTCATACACGGGAACGCCAATGTCCTGCGCGAGCGAGAAGGCGGAGATGCCGTACACGATGCCAAAGTTGACGGCCTTCGCGTGCGAGCGCATCTGCTTTGTCACCTGCTCGGCCGGCACGCCGAAGACCTGCGAGGCGGTGACGGTGTGAATGTCCTCACCGGTCAGAAATGCCGTGCGCATCGCCTCATCGCCCGCGATGTGGGCGAGCAGGCGCAGCTCGATCTGGCTGTAGTCCGCGTCGACGAGCACGCAGCCGCTTGCTGGGACGAACATCCGGCGAAATTCGCTGCCGAGCTTTGTGCGCGTGGGGATATTCTGGAGGTTCGGTTCAGTCGAGCTGAGGCGGCCCGTCGCTGTGACAGTCATCTGGAAGCTTGTGTGGATGCGCCCGTCGGGCGCGATGACCTTCAAAAGTCCGTCGCAATAGGTCGAGCGGAACTTTGCGTACTGGCGGTATTGCAGTACCTCTTCGACGATGGGGTTCTCCCAGCGGAGCTTTTCAAGCACGTCCGCATTCGTCGACCAGCCGGTTTTCGCCTTTTTGCCGTGCGGCAGCTGCAAGCGCTCAAAGAGCACCTCGCCGAGCTGCTTGGGAGAGTTGATGTTGAACGGCCCGCCCGCTTCCTCGTAGATATGCTGCTCGAGCGTTTTGAGCTGCGCCTCCATTTCGCTGCCGAAGGCTGCGAGGGCATTTGCGTCCACGCGCATGCCGGTGTGCTCCATGCGCGCGAGCACGGCGCAGAGGGGAAGCTCCACCTCATAATAAAGCTCGTGCAGCTCGCGCTGCTCGATCATGGGGGCGAACGCTTCATAGAGCGCACCGACGGCGCTTGCGTAGATGTGGAAGGCTGCTTCGGCCTCAGCTGTGTTGCCAAGCATCGAGAAGGCCTCGCTGTCCAAGTGCTTCGGCTCGGCAAGTGTCTGGTGGAAGTAGGCGGCAAAAAGCGAGGCGATGTCGTACTTGCCCGCCGTTGCGTCGAGAAGGTAGCCCGCAAGCGCCGTGTCGAAAACGAAGCCCTCGATGGGAAGATCGTTTTCAAGCAGCATGCGCTGGAGATCTTTTACATTGTGACTGACCTTTTTGATGTCAGAAGAAAAGAGCGCGCGCAGGAGCGCGTTCCAGTCGCCCTCATAGCGGTTGAAGTAAAACTCAGCGGAGACGGCGGTATGTTCGCCCGTATCGCAGTCGACGATTACGCCTGAGAGGTCGGACAGCGTTAAGAGCGTCACATGCTCCGCCTTGCGGAAGAGCGCGAGATATTCTTCTGCCTTTTCCGCCGTGGTCACGGCCTCGGCGGTCACGGCGAGGTCGACCGGCGCTTCGGCGGCGGGAAGGTCGGCGGACGGCTTGAGGCTGTATTTGTCGATAAGCTTCGTGAACTCGAGTTTCATAAAGAGCGGGTAGAGTGCGTCGGACGGTGATTTGCGCAGATTGTCCTGCGGAGCAAATTCGAGCGGCGCGTCGGTGATGATGGTCGCAAGATAAAAACTCTTGCGGGCGCTCTCTTCCCCCTCGGTGAGCTTTTTGATGACGTTCGGTTTTGCCTCAATGTCCGGCAGCAGGCGGTAGATCTCGTCGATGCTCTGGTATTTCTGAATGAGCGCCGTCGCCGTCTTTTCCCCCACGCCGGGAACGCCGGGGATGTTGTCGCTCGCGTCGCCCATCAAGGCCTTGAGGTCGACGATGTGGGCGGGGGCAAAGCCGTAGCTTTCGAAAAACGCCTCGGGTGTCATGTCCTTTGTCGTGGTCTGGCCCATGCGCGAGGAGATGAGCTTGACGGTCGTGTGCTCGGTGACGAGCTGGAGAGAGTCCTTGTCTCCCGTGGCGATGACGCAGTCCCATCCCTCTTTTTCACACTTGCGCGAGATCGTGCCGATGAGGTCGTCCGCTTCAAAACCTGCGAGCTCGTAGCGGGGAATGTTCATCGCGTCGAGCACCTCTTTGAGTACGGGCATCTGCATGGCAAGCTCTTCGGGCATGGCGTGGCGCGTGGCCTTGTAGCCCTCGTATTCCAGGTGACGGAAGGTCGGCTCGCGGCGGTCAAAGGCGACGCAGAGCGCCTCGGGCTTTTCTTCATCAAGAAGGCGCGAGAGCATCGTGAGAAAGCCGAAGATCGCGTGGGTGAAAAACCCGTCGCGCGTGGTGAGCGGACGGACGCCGTAATAGGCGCGGTTGACGATGGAGTTGCCGTCAAGCACCATCAATTTCATGGGAAGCACCTCCCAAAGTGCAAATTCTTACTAAATATAGTATAGCGCAAAGCAACCAAAAACACAACAAAAACCGCGCCGCCTCTCGGTGAGGAATGAGAAAGTATCGTGAGAATGAACAGAACGCTTGCAATTTCTTAGCAAGATGTTTATAATATTGACTGAAAATCTGTTATGCTTCCTAATTTTTTGTTAGGCTGGCGGGCAGAAAAAACAAACAGAAAGGGAGAAAACTATGGAAAAGCTATTTCAGCTCAAGGCCAACGGCACCACGGTGCGCACCGAGCTTCTTGCCGGTCTGACCACCTTTATGACCATGGCCTACATCATCGCGCTCAACCCGAACCTGCTGACCAACTTTGCCGTGGGTACGCCGCTGTGGAACGGCGTGTTCCTCGCCACCTGCATCGCCTCCGCCATCGGCACGATCTGCATGGCATTTCTTGCCAACAAGCCCTTCGTCATGGCGCCGGGCATGGGCCTCAACAGCTTCTTCGCCGTCGTTGTTGCCAACATCGCCGTCATCAACGAGTGCGAGTACGAAACCGCCTTCCAGGCGGCGCTCGTCATCATTCTGGTGGAGGGCATCGTGTTCCTGATCCTCACGCTCTTAAAGGTGCGCGAGAAGATCGTCGAGGCGATCCCCCTCGGCGTGCGCTACGGCATCGCCCCCGCCATCGGTCTCATGCTGATGAACGTCGGTCTCGGCTCCAACGTTAGCATCTATGCCGAGGGCAACGGCTTTGCAAGCCCCTTCTACATGATGCGCGACTTCTTCGGCGCGCTCACGCCCAGCATCATCAAGGGCAGCATGGGCGAGGTGGGCTACCACACGATGGTCCTCACCGTTGTGACGGCCTTCCTCGGCGTGTTCGTCATGGTTGTGCTTGCCAAGAAGGGCGTGAAGGCGGCGGTGCTGCTCGGTATGCTCTTCTCCTCCGTCATCTACTGGGCGGGCAGCGCCATCTTCCTGCATGTGAACCCCTTTGCAGGCCTTGCAACGGCAAGCTTTGTTCCGCCCTTTGCAGACATGGTCTCCACCACGCTCTTCAAGTTTGACTTTGCGGGCTTTGTGAACATCGGCTGGTTCACCGCCATCACGCTCGTCATCACCTTCTGCATGATCGACATGTTCGACACCATCGGCACCCTCGTCGGCACGGCCTCCCGCGCCGGCATGGTCGATGAAGAGGGCAACATGCCCAACATGAAGGAAGCGCTGCTCTCCGATGCCATCGGCACGGTCGCGGGCGCCTGCACCGGCACCTCCACCGTCACGACCTTCATCGAGTCCGCCTCCGGCGTGGAAGCGGGCGGCCGCACGGGACTTACCTCGCTCACTGCGGCGGTGCTGTTCCTCGCCTGCATGTTCCTTGCGCCCATCGCCGCCATCATTCCCGGCGCTGCGACCTCCGCCGCGCTCATCTATGTCGGCGTTTTGATGCTCCAGGGTCTCAAGAATGTGGACTTCGGCGACATGGACCAGATGCTGCCCGTGGCGGTCATGCTCATCGGCATGCCGATCTCCGGTTCCATCGGCCACGCCATTGGCCTCGGCCTCATCTCCTACACCTTCGTCAAGGTGCTCTCCGGCAAGGCCAAGGACGTGAGCGCGCTGACATATGTGATCTCCGCGCTGTTCCTCGTCAAGTTCTTCGTCGTGGTGTAAGCGAGTATCAAGCTTCAAAAGAGCGTTCCTTTGGGAACGCTCTTTTTTATGCGCTGCAATGTTCGGAGAAATTTATGAATTGCGCTCTTGACAACCAAAAAATGAATGATATTATTTTGATATCACAGAGATACTTGAAACGGCTGCAAGAAGAAAAGGGGGAAACCTTATGCTCTATATTGACCACCTGAGCAAAACCTTCGGCGAGAAGAAGGCTGTGGACGATCTGACGCTCCACATCGCGCCGGGCGAGATCTACGGCTTCATCGGTCACAACGGCGCGGGCAAGACCACAACGCTCAAGTCCGTCGTCGGCATCCAGCAGTTCGACGCGGGGACGATCACCATCGGTGGGCATTCCATTCAGGACGATCCCATCGCCTGCAAGAAAATGCTGGCCTATATCCCGGACAACCCTGACCTTTACGAGTTTATGACGGGCATCCAGTACCTCAATTTTATTGCCGACATCTTCGGCGTGGAGGCGGAAACGCGGCAAGCGCGCATCCACAAGTATGCCGAGCTTTTCGCGCTGACGGACGACCTTGCCCAGCCCATCGCGGCCTATTCGCACGGCATGAAGCAGAAGCTTGCCATCATTTCCGCCTGGCTGCACGAGCCGAAGCTCATTTTGATGGACGAGCCGTTTGTCGGCCTCGACCCCAAGGCTTCGCATATCCTAAAGGGCATGATGCGCGAGGTGTGCGACGCGGGCGGCGCGATCTTCTTTTCAACCCATGTGCTCGAGGTCGCCGAAAAGCTCTGCGACAAGGTCGCCATCATCAAGGGCGGAAAGCTCATCCGCTCCGGCACGATGGAAGAGGTCAAGGGCGACGATTCGCTTGAGGAGGTCTTCCTTGAGCTGGAGGGCGAATCATGCTGAAAACGCTCGTCAAAAAGCAGCTGATGGAGATCTTCCGCAGCTACTTTTACAATGCCAAAACGAATCAGAAACGCTCAAAAAACGCAGTCGTCGGATATATCGTGCTTTTCACCTTTGTGATGATCGTCATCATCGGCGGAATGTTCACGGTGATGAGCCTTGCGCTCTGTGCGCCGCTCGCGCAGGTGGGGATGAGCTGGCTCTACTTTGCGATCATGAGCCTGATGGCAATCTTTCTCGGCGCGTTCGGCAGCGTGTTCAACACCTACGCGGGGCTGTATGCCGCAAAGGACAACGACCTGCTGCTCTCGCTCCCCATTCCGGTGCGGACGCTGATGGCTTCGCGCCTGCTCGGGGTCTACCTGATGGGACTTATGTACGCCGCGGTCGTCATCGTGCCGGCGGTCATCGTCTACTGGATGCGTGTCTCGGCAGCGCCGATGGCGATCCTCGGCGGCGTGCTGCTGACGGTGCTCATTTCGGCCTTTGTCCTCACGGTCTCCTGCGCGCTCGGCTGGCTCGTCGCAAAGGTCAGCCGCAGGCTCAAACGCAAGAGTTTCATCACGGTCATCATCTCGCTCGCGGGCATCGCGGTGTATTATTTCTTCGTCTTCAAGGCGCAGACTGCCCTGGAAGCGCTCGTCGCCAACGCCGCACTCTATGGCGAGAAGATCAAGGGTGCGGCGTATCCGCTCTATCTCGTCGGCTGCGTCGGCACGGGCGACGGGCGCGCGATGCTGCTCGTCTCGCTCATCGTCGCGGCGCTGTTTGCGCTGATGTGGGCGCTGCTCGCGCACAGCTTTTTGAAGCTTTCGACCGCGACGGGCGCGTCGGGACATACTGTCTACCGCGAACGGACGCTCAAGCGCCAAAGCGCGGACGCGGCGCTTTTCAAAAAGGAGCTTGCGCGCTTTACGGCCAGCCCAAACTATATGCTCAACTGCGGACTTGGTATCCTGCTGCTGCCGGTCGCGGGCGTGGCGCTCGTGATCAAGGGCGGGGAACTCCTGCCGCTTTTGCAGATGGCCTTCGGCAACCGCGGCGGCTGCGTGGAGGTGCTGCTGTGCACGGGTGTGTGCACCATCGCGGCGATGAACGACATGGCGACGCCCTCTGTTTCGCTCGAGGGGAAAAACCTCTGGCTTGCACAGTCGCTGCCGGTCACGCCCTGGCAGGTGCTGCGCGCAAAGCTCAAGGTGCAGCTTGCGCTCACGGCGATCCCAGCGCTCGTGCCGCTTGCGTGCATGGTGCTTGTGTTGCCGCTCACGCCCGCGCTGCCGCTCATTTTCGTCACGGCGCTTTCGTACATCGCCTTTTCCGCCTGCCTTGGGCTGACGCTCGGTGTGATGCGGGCGAACCTTACATGGACGAACGAACTTGCGCCCATCAAGCAGAGCCTTGCGGTAGCGATTGCCATGTTCGGCGGCTGGGCCTACGCGCTACTGCTCGCGGGGCTGTATCTGCTGCTCGGCTGGCGCATTGGCGCGGCGGCGTATCTTGCGCTTGTCTCGGCTGCAACGATCGCGGCGGCGCTCGCGCTTCTCAAGTGGCTCAAGACGAAGGGCGCGCAGCGTTTAGCCGCGCTGTAACAATAAAACGAAAGGGAGACAGTTCCAAGTCGAACCGTCTCCTTTTTTTGTCTCAGCACTCCATGTGCTTGCCGAGAAAGCCCGCAATGGCCTGGGCGAGTTTGTACTCCGTTTCGCCTGCGTTGGATTCCCCTTCGGTGCCGACAAAGACCACAAGCCACAGCGCGTCGCCTTCGGAAATGATGGGCGCAGCGATGAGTGCGCAATAACGGTCGAGCGACTCGGTGACATAGACGCTGCGCTCGCTTGGCGCGGCGCGGTAGATGCCGCGTCCTTCCATGATCTGCTCTAGCTGAGGGCTAATGCGCTTGCCGATGAGGTCGCGGCGCGCGCTGCCCGC
>DPGF01000134.1 GCA_003522105.1 Oscillibacter sp. | reverse complement strand
CGATCTCGGGATAGCCCTCGCGATGGGCGATGCGCGCCATGCAGAGGTACATACCGACCTCGCTGCACTCGCCGTTGAAGTTGGCCATCAGCTGCTCGAAGATATACTTCTTGTCCTCTTCAGAGATGTCGGGGTTGTTCTTCACGGTCTTGCCGTAAACGCCGAACTCATGCTCGGCGGCGAGCTTCAGTTCACCCTTGACTTCCTCAAACATATTGCTCTTGGCATGGCACACGGGGCACTCCGCGGGAGCCTCGGGGCCTTCATAGATATAACCGCAAACCTTGCACAGCCACTTCTTCATAATTACTACCTCCATAAAATTTTATATTGAAATGTGAATTGTTCTGCTTGTCTTTCACTGGCGTTAGTATACCACATTTTTCCGCCTTTGCAGAAGTTGCAAATGCAACAATTCGATGAATTTTTTATGAATTGCGAGATTTTGCTTTTTTCGCGCAATTTTTTCAGCACTCGCTGCTGTACTGCCAGCAGCGCCGGCCCGTTTTCGATTTTTTCATTGCTTTTGCGCATGCCCTTTGCTACAATGAGAGGTAAGAAAAATTTCGCAGGAGGGCTATTTTCATGTCTGTTAAGATCGCACCGTCCATTCTCTCCGCCGACTTTTCAGAGCTCGGCGCCGGCGTGGAGGCCATTTCCACCGCCGACTATGTCCATTTCGATGTAATGGACGGCTGCTTTGTCCCCAATATCAGCATCGGTATCCCTGTGCTCCAGTCGATCCGCAAGCGCACGGCGCTGCCCATCGATGTACACCTGATGATCGTGCAGCCTGAGCGCTATGTCGATCAGTTCTGCGACGCAGGCGCGGATCTCGTCACCTGCCATGTTGAGGCCGACACCCCCGAAAAGATCCATCTTGCGCTCGACAAGATCCACGCCAAGGGTAAGAAGGCGGGCGTCGTCTTAAAGCCCAACACGCGCGCCGAGGCGGTGCTGCCGTTCCTTGACAAGTGCGACATCGTGCTTGTGATGACCGTCGAGCCGGGCTTTGGCGGGCAGAAGTTCATGGCCGACATGATGCCCAAGGTCGCCGCCATCCGCCGCTACATCGACGAGAGAAATCTTGACTGCGAGCTCGAGGTCGACGGCGGTGTGGACGCCGTGACGTGCAAGACCTGCATCGAGGCGGGCGCGAACGTGCTCGTTGCCGGCTCCGCCGTCTACAAGGCCGCCGACATTCCCGCCAAGATCAAAGAACTGAGAGGATAAGGCCGATGGAATACTTTCCCGCGGCGCTCGAAAAGCTCGTTGAGCAGTTCGCGCGTCTGCCCGGCATCGGCAGCAAGAGTGCGCAGCGCCTGGCGTTTTTTGTGCTGAGCCTGCCGGAAGAGGAGGCCAAGGCCTTCGCCGATGCCATCGTCGACGCCAAGCGCACCGTCACATGCTGCCCGGTCTGCCGCAATCTGACCGACGGCGGTCTATGCCCTATCTGCTCGTCGCCGAAGCGTGATGAACATGTCATCTGCGTCGTCGCCGATCCGCGCGACGTGGTCGCCATTGAGCGCGCGCGCGAGTACAACGGCCGCTATCATGTGCTGCACGGCGTCATCTCGCCGATGAACCATGTAGGGCCTGACGATCTGGAGATCAAGTCCCTTCTCGACCGCGTGGCGCAAGGCGGCGTGGAAGAGGTCATCATGGCCACAAATCCCGACACCGAGGGCGAGGCGACGGCGATGTACTTAGCCCGCCTTCTGCGTCCCTTCGGCGTGCGTGTCACGCGCCTTGCCTACGGCATCCCCGTCGGCGGACACCTTGAATTTGCCGACGACGCCACGCTGATGCGGGCGCTCGAAGGCCGAAGAGATATCTGAAAAATTGGGCAAAAAAAGGACGAGTTCTTTTGAACTCGTCCTTTTTTATCTTGTCTCACATGATCTTCACGGTGTAGTAAACTGCGAGCAGGAACGTGCCGATCGCCAGCACCCACAGGCCGTAGTAGGCAATGCTGCTGACAAAGAGCGCCGCCACGATGGCCAGCGCACACACGGCGAGCACGGCATAGATGAGCTTATAGTCGCCGTCCTGCGACACGATACGAAGATTGCCGAACTTTTCCAGCTTACCCCCGTTCTTGCCCGCCTTGTATACGGCAACCGCAAGCGCCGCGATCACAGCTACGGCAAAGACGCTGCACCCGATCACAAGGGCGCTCCACATCTCGCTGCCGCTGCCATGATGAATGAGGTACATCGCCATCAGCGATGCCGTCAGTCCCACGGCCTGCACGGAAAACTCGCGCGGATAGAGCAGGAATACAATGCCGATGAGCATCGCGACCGGAACCAGAACGCACAAAAGCTTTGTGCCCTGCGGGTAAACGGCGAGCATCAGGCGGGAGGAGACGGCGAAGAAAACGCCGACGCACAAAAGCCACGGCGCTGCGGGCGCGCAGTGCGGCCTCGACCTGCGCGTGAACCAGAACACGAGTCCCGCGCCAACGAGCGCGCAGCCGATGTAGCTGATGACCCTCAAAACTCTCATCATCGTCAAGACCTGGCCAACGCCGCCCTTGACGAAGTAATTGTTCACCATCAGAAGATAAAACTCAGCGATCACGCCAACCATGAGCAAGATGATCGCGCGGTTGACGTTGCGATCGCTCTTCGCCATGCGCTCCGCCCGCTTATCATTGTTTTTTGCCATCTATCCGATCCTCCAGAAAAGGTTATCGTTCTGTAATCGCCCGCGCAGGGCGGAAACATTACATCATAGTATAATAGCAGAAGTTGCTCTGTTTGGCAAGGGAAAATTCTTATTCTTATGTCAGATCTTTCCTTTTTGCGCCATTCTTGCTTTTCCTGCCCGCAGGCTTTATAATGTCTGGTATGCAAAAAAGAGGAGGATTTTCCCCATGCCCAACGTTTCGATCAAGCTGCTGCGCGAGGGTGCAAAGCTCCCCGTGCGCGGCTCTGCATCTGCCGCCGGTTACGACCTGTACGCCTGTCTGGACGGCGATCAGGAGCTCACCATTCCGCCCCATTCCACCGCCATGCTGCCGACCGGGCTGTCCTTCGCTCTGCCAGAGGGCACATTCGGCGCAGTCGTCGCCAGAAGCGGGCTCGCTTCCAAGCAGGGGCTGCGTCCGGCGAACTGCCTCGGCGTGATCGACAGCGATTACCGCGGCGAATGCTTTGTTGCCCTGCACAACGACAGCAGCGAAGAGCGCACCGTGCGCCACGGCGACCGCGTCGCCCAGTTCGTGCTGCTGCCGTTCCTGCCGATGGAATTTGAAGAGGTCGACGAACTGCCCGCGACCGTGCGCGGCGAGGGTGGCTTTGGCAGCACGGGACGCTGACACACCTCAGAGCACAAATGCTCCGTCCACCGCGAGCACCTGTCCCGTGACGAACGATGCCTTGTCGGAGGCAAGGTATACCACCGCCTCGGCGATGTCCTCGGGCCTGCCGAGGCGGCCAAGCGGCGTCTGCTCGACGAGATCGCGGATCGTTTCCTCGCCCAGCACCCGAACCATATCGGTCTCGATGACGCCGGGGGCAACGCAGTTGACGCGAATGCCGCTCGGCGCGACCTCCAGCGCAAGCGAGCGGGTCAGTCCGATGAGCGCGTGCTTGGTGCAGGAATACGGCACCTCGCACGATGCGCCGTGCTGTCCCCACATGGACGAAATGTTCACGATGCAGCCGCTCTTTTCGTGCAGCATGCCCGGCAGCACCGCCAGAATGGTGTTGCGCGCGCCGTTTAAGTTCACGCCGAAGTAGCGCTCCCACATCTCGTCCGTCACGTCCTGAAAAAGCTCCTGCCCCGCAACGCCCGCGTTGTTCACGAGCAGCGTGACTTTGCCGAGTTCACGCTCGCACTGCGCGACCATGGCGTTCACCTCGGCGCGTTTCGACACGTCCGCCTGCACGGCGATGGCCTCATGTCCCTCGCTGCGCAGCAGCGCGGCAAGCTCGTCCGCCAGATCTTTTCGCTTATAATAGTTGATGCACACGGCGTAACCCTCGCGCGCGAGCGCAAGCGCGACCGCGCGGCCGATGCCGCGGGACGAACCGGTGACCAATGCAACTTTTTTCATGCGCTCTCCTCCAGAAGTCATAAATCCTGCTTATTATATTGAAACCAGCGCAAAAAAGCAAGCGCCGCCCGACCGGGACGGTGCTTTTGTTCTAATTCGATCCGTCAAAGCACGGAAGAACCCCTGCACGCGGAAACTTTTTCTCAGATTTTGCGTCTAATACTGATAAAGGGCGTAAGGGAGGTGACCGAATGCGCCGCATCAATCTTTTTTCCTACGGCATGATGTCGCTTTTTAAGCTGGCGGTGCGCGTACTCGTCATCGTTCTGGCTGTGACGCTTCTCCGCCAGGCGCATCCTGCGCAGCCCGCGCCATCGTATCCGCCGCGCTTTGACCGGTGCGCCATGCCGGAAACGGCCATCGCCACGCCTTCTTCCCCGGAGGAAAGCAACGCTGCAAAGCCCGCGCCCGACTGGCGCTTTTTCGTGCTCGAATACCACAACTTCACTGACGATCCCGCACAGGTGACGGATTACACCATCACGATCTCCGGACTGCGGCGCGACCTCGATTTTCTGCGCGACAGGGGATACGTAACGATCCTGCCGCGCGAACTTGCCGCGGGGCAGCTCGACGATGGCGCACCGCTGCCGCAGAAGGCAGTGCTGCTCACCTTTGACGACGGCTACGTGAGCAACTTCACCCTTGCTCTCCCGCTGCTGCGGGAGTATGGCGCAAAGGCTGCCGTTTCGCTCATCACCGCGCGCATCGACGAGGGGACGAGCGGTTTTCTCTCTTGGGACGAGTGCCGTGAGATGGCAAAAAGCGGGCTTGTCGAGTTCGCATCCCACACCCATAACCACCACATTCACAACGACGCGAACGGCATTGAGCGCAGGAACGGGGAATCGGAGGACGACTACCTTACGCGCATCTCCTACGATCTCGAGACCAGCATCACCCGCATCAGGCTTGAAACGGGACAGCCCGTCACCGCCTTCACCTACCCGCTCGGCAAAATGGAACCGTGGGCGGAGCCTGTTTTGCAGCAGCTCTTTTCCGTCACGTTCTCCGGCGTTTACGGCAAGGCGCGCTACGGCAATTCGCTCTATCATCTGCCGCGCTTCAACATCAGTGATAGCCACCCCGCGAGCGAATACATGCGCCGCGCCTGAGATGATTTCCTTCGGAGTCCTCGTGTCTTAAGTCTCGGCGCTTCTGCGCCGTAAAATGCTTTTGCTGCGCAAAAGCATTTGCGCAGGGGCAATTCATTTGCCCCTGCGCTTTTTCATGTCCTACAGGTTCCAAAAAATGGAGACACACCGTGTGGTGTGTCTCCATTTTTTGGAGCAGGGTACGGGAGTCGAACCCGCCTTAACGGCTTGGGAAGCCGCTGTAATACCGATATACCAACCCTGCGAACACTGAGAGTATATCATATCTTTCATGTCATTTCAAGGCGAAATATTCATGTTGTGCCAAATCCTTTCATATTCTCTGCTGAACGAAGAAAGGAGCCTCGCCATGAAACGAATCTTTCCGATGATCCTGCTGTTTGCGCTGCTTTTGTGCGTGCCTGTGCGCGCCGACGAGCTCACGCTCGATGCCCCCTCCGCTCTCTTGATGGAAAAGCAGACCGGCACCGTGCTCTACGCCAAGGACGAGCACACGCCGCGTGAGGGCGCGAGCATCACGAAGGTGATGACGCTGCTGCTCACGATGGAGGCCATCGACTCCGGCGCGCTCTCGTATGACGATACCGTCACAGGCTCGGCTCACGCAGCCTCGATGGGCGGCAGTCAGATCTGGCTCAAAGAGGGCGAGCAGATGCGTGTCGAAGACCTCATCAAAGCCGTGTGCGTCGTTTCCGGCAACGACGCAGCGGTCGCGCTCGGCGAGCATCTTGCCGGCAGCGAGGAGGCCTTTGTTGCGCGCATGAACGAGCGGGCAAAGGAGCTTGGCATGCACGACACGCACTTTCTCAACTGCACGGGGCTTCCCGCCGAGGGACACGTCACCTCAGCCTACGACATCGCGCTCATGTCGCGCGAACTGATCCTGAACCACCCCGACCTGCGCCGCTTCACGACCATCTGGATGGATTCGCTGCGAAACGGAGAGTCTCTGCTCGTCAACACCAACAAGCTCGTGCGCTTTTACCCCGGCACAACGGGGCTCAAGACCGGCTCGACCAGCTCCGCCGGATACTGCATCAGCGCCACGGCGGAAAAGGACGGCATGGAGCTCATTGCCGTGGTGCTCGGCGGCAGCACGAGCGACAAGCGTTTTGCCGACGCAAAGACGCTCTTAAACTACGGCTTTGCGTCGTATTCCCTCGTCACCGTCGTACCGGAGTCGCCCCTGCCTGCCGTGCCGTTGACGCTCGGCACGCAAAAAGCCGTGCAGAGTGTATTAACGGATAAAAACGCGCTGCTGCTTGAAAAAAGCCGCGCAAACGGGCTGACGCAGGCCGTTTCTCTGCCTGACGCCGTCGACGCGCCCGTGGAGGCGGGCGAGCCGCTCGGTACACTCGATGTTTTTGACGCAAGCGGCACGGCTGTCGCCTCCCTGCCGCTGCTTGCAGGCGAGAGCGTGGCACGGCTGAGCTGGTTTGCGCTGTTCCGCCGCCTGCTCGCCATCGCAGTCTGCGCCGCCTGAGCGCCTGCCACTTCGCACAAATCTCACACCGCGCTCTCCCATTTTCTGCGGCGCAACGCATAATTTTTTACTTTTCCCAGCAAAAAATACCTTTTTATACTTGACAGGCTCCGAAAAAGGTGTATACTGCAAACAATTTCATAAGTCTTGATAGAGGCGCGGCTGACAAAAGTAGCCCCCGACAAACGGCAGGATACCGTGGGGAGCGAAAGGGGAGGCCGCCGAAGGGTCGATTGGATTCCTGTCCGGTCGGTGCCTGGGTCGTCGGGGAATACCCGACGGACTGTCGCCCCAAAAGGGCGGAGTGCTGTCATGATCAACGCGGTCAGGAGCTTCGATGTTTATATTATTGCATCGGTTTTTGATGTTTTTTGTGTTAAGTCATGATAGAAATCATGGCTTAATTTTTTTGCTCTGTGCGCAAAGCACAGGAAAGGAGAAACATCATGCAATTCGTCGGAACCTTCTGGGCGCTTGTCCCCCCCATCGTCGCCATCACCCTGGCGCTGATCACCAAGGAAGCGTATTCCTCTCTTTTCATCGGCGTTGTGATCGGTGCGCTGTTTGCCTGCAACTTCTCTCCCATCGCAACGATCGACATGATCGTCAATGACGGCCTCGTCACTGCCGTGGCTGACAATGCGGGCATCTTTCTCTTCCTCGTCCTGCTCGGCATCATCGTAGCGCTCGTCAATTTAGCGGGCGGCAGCGCAGCCTTCGGCCGTTGGGCGGAGGAGAATATCCACACCCGCGTAGGCGCGCAGCTTGCGACGTTCGTGCTCGGCATTCTCATCTTCATCGATGACTATTTCAACTGCCTGACCGTTGGCTCGGTCATGCGTCCGGTCACCGACCGCCACCAGATCTCGCGTCCCAAGCTCGCCTACCTCATCGACGCCACTGCCGCCCCCGTGTGCATGATCGCGCCGATCTCGTCCTGGGCGGCCGCCGTATCCTCTACGGCCGAGGATCTCGACACCGGCATTTCCGGCATCCAGCTCTTCATCCGCGCGATTCCTTATAATTTCTATTCCCTTTTGACCTTTGTCTTTATCATCACGCTCACACTGCTCAAGTTTGACTACGGCCCGATGCGTGGCTTTGAAGAGCGCGCCCGCAACACGGGTGACCTCTCCGGCAGCACCGACAGCACCGAGGAGAACATCAACCCCAAGGGCCGCGTCATTGACCTTATCATTCCCGTCATTCTCCTCATCATCTTCTGCACCATCGGCATGCTCTATGTTGGCGGCTTCTTTGGCGCCGACGCCTCTGGCTGCACCGACTTTGCCGGCGATTTCATCGGCGCATTCGGCAATACCGACGCCTTTGTCGGCCTCCCCTGGGGCGGTCTCATCGCGCTGGTGCTCACGGTCATCTACCTTGTCGCCCGCCGCGTCGTCGGCTTCCGTGCGGCCATGGGCTGCATTCCCAAGGGCTTCCAGTCGATGATCTCCCCCATCATCATTCTCACGCTCGCTGTCTCCCTCAAGACCACACTCAACGCGCTTGACGCAGCCGGTTACGTGCATGATCTGATGTATGCCGCGTCTGAGGGGCTTTACAACATGCTCCCCGCCGTCATCTTCCTCGTCGCCTGCGTGCTGGCCTTTGCCTCCGGCACGTCCTGGGGCACCTTCGGTATTCTGATCCCCATCGTCACCGCCATTTTCCCCAATGACAGCGCACTCCTCTACATCGGCATCTCCGCCTGCTGCGCGGGCGCTGTGTGCGGCGACCACTGCTCCCCCATCTCTGATACCACCATCATGTCCTCCGCCGGTGCGCAGTGCGAGCACGTCAATCACGTGGCAACGCAGCTTCCCTACGCCATCACCGTCGCCTGCCTGAGCTTTGTGTGCTTTGCGCTCGCAGGCTTTGTGCAGAACTGGATCATCTGCCTTGCCATCGGCATCGTGCTGATGATCTGCACCCTCTTCGTTATTCGCAGAAACGAAGCCAGAAAGGCTCGCATCAGGGATTGATCTCATTTGCTCTCCACTCTCTTTTCTCTCTGGAAAGGCGGGCAGACCCAACAGGTCTGTCCGCCTTCCTCTTTTCTTTTTTTGCAGAATATGATATACTCTGCTCAAAATTATCCGATCCATGGAGGGTTTTCCCATGAGCATTGTCGTACTGGGCGCCGTTTTTGTCGATATCAAGGGCTACCCCATCTCTTCCTATATCCCTGGCGGACGCAACGCAGGCCGCGTTGTGCAGGTGCACGGCGGCGTGAGCCGCAACATCGTTGAGGACATCGCAAACGTTGAGCTGCGCCCCACCTTCGTCAGTCTCGTCGACGAGTCAAGCGCGGGCGCAGATGTTGTCAAAAAGCTCCAGAGCCACAAAGTCGACACGCGCTACATGCGCACCATGCCCGACGGCATGGGCACCTGGCTCGCCATCTTTGACAACACGGGCGATGTGACCGCGTCCATCTCCAAGCGCCCCGACCTGCACCCCATCGCCGACATTCTCGACGAGCAGGGCGATGAGATCTTTTCCCAGGCCGACAGCATCCTTCTGGAGATCGACATGGAAAAGGACATCGTCAAGCGCACGTTCGCGCTGGCGGAAAAATACCACAAGCCCGTTTACGCGGTCGTTTCCAACATGAGCATCGCCATCGAGCGGCGCGACTTTTTGCGCTCGGTACATTGCTTCATCTGCAACCAGCAGGAGGCGGGAATCCTGTTCTCTGAAAACTACGACAATTTCACCCCCGACGAGATGCTGCCCGTCCTGCACGACAAGATCCGCGGCGCGCAGATCCGCCGCATGGTCGTCACGATGGGCTCTCAGGGTGCGGTCTTTGCAACGCTCGACGGCGAGGAAGGCTATTGCCCCGCGAAAAAGGTCGATGTCAAGGATACGACCGGCGCGGGCGACGCATTTTTTGCCGGAACCGTCATCGGCCAGACCTATGGCAAGACCATGATGGAATCCTGTGAGATCGGCACACGCCTTGCCGCCTCTGTCATCACAACGGGTGAAAATGTCTGCCCGCGCTACCTGCCGAGCGAATTCGGGCTGGACGTTTCCGCGCTGGACGACGCGCAGCTCGCACTCGAGCTTTGATTCCGGCGAAAAGCAAATACAACAAAAAGTGAGGGACGAGTGATCGTCCCTCGCTTTTTATTTCTCACTCCTCGCACAGCTGCGCACGGTTCTCTTCCGCAAGGCGCAGCGCCGCGTCCCGGTCCACGCCGTAGACAAAGCGGAACTCATACGGCTTTGTCATCGTAATGGCGCTCACCGCACCGTCCTTCAGGTAAAATGCAATGTCGCGGACGTCATAGTTTCCGTCGTCCTGCGGCGTCTGCGGCTGCCAGACATAGGCGCGGTCAAAGTCATACGCAGGCTCACTGTAGCCGTCCTCGGTGACGCAGCGGTCGTCCAGCTCCGTATCTTCGATCTCAATGCAGTAGAGATTCTCCGGGTACTCCGTCAGCAGCGCTTCCTCGCTGTCGCCGACCTTGACGCCGCGCGGCGTTCCCGCGCCCATAGCGTCGGTGCGCAGATAACTGATGACCTCGCGCCCTGTTTCAGGGTAGTAATCCGTTCCGACGACGAGCTGCGCGTCCGCATCGTAATGGCGCGCAAAGTCATAAGGCAGCATACCGTCGCTGTCGTAGGTCATATCCTGCGTCTCTCCGTTCGGCTCGTAGTCCGCCCCAAGGCTCAGAAATCCATTCGGCAGTTCCAGCGTAAAGTTGGCGTCCGGCTGCAGCTCGACCGTTGGATCTTCTTCCTGCATCAGGGGTTCGTCCGGTACGGTGTCCGGCGCTTCCTGCTTTTCTCCGCAGCCTGACGCCAAAAGTGTCAGCGCCGCCAACAGCGCCGAAAGCGGCAGCGCTGTGTTTCTTCGTCTCATATTGGTCTCCTCCCTGTTTCTCACGCTTCCTTCAGCTTTTCCTCCAGCAGCTTGAACGCTTCCTCCGCGGACAGCGCGCGGATCTCCGCGCGGCTTTTTTCGCCAAAGTCGAAGCGCTCGGCGACCGTCTCCTCCGGGGAAGAAAAGCCGATGAACACCGTGCCGACGGCGTTGCCGCGCTCGTCGCGGTCAGGGCCCGCGACACCCGTGACGCTGACGGCGAGATCGGCCGTTGTCACCTTGCGCGCGCCCTCGGCCATCGCGCGGGCAACGGGCGCGGACACCGCGCCGTATTCCTCCAGCATCTCTGCCGGAACGCCGAGCACGCGGTGCTTGACCGTGTCGGTATAGCTCACCACGCCGCCCATGAAAACGAGCGACGCACCCGGCACATCCGTGATGCGCTTGGCGATAAGACCGCCGGTGCAGCTTTCCGCCGCGGCAAAGGTCATGCCGCGCGCCTTGAGCAGCTCGCAGCAGCGCTGTTCGATCAATTTTTCGTTTTCCGCCATAGTAAAGACTTCCTTTCAGAATTTGATGCGTACAAATTCACGGTTTGTCATCGCGCGGTCGATGAGGCCCTCGATATCGAGCGCTGCCTCGGCCTCGCGGACTTCCTCAAGATTCGGCTTCGTGCGCGGATGGCGCGGCGTAAAGACCGTGCAGCAATCCTCGTAGGGCAGGATCGAGGTGTCAAAGGTGCCGATCTTGCGCGACAGGCGCACGATCTCCTCCTTATCCATGCCGATGAGCGGGCGCAGGACGGGAAGATCGACCACGTCCTCCGTCACGCGCAGGGCCTCCATCGTCTGCGAGGCGACCTGGCCGAGGTTCTCGCCCGTGACGAGCGCCTTGGCCTTGACCTGATCCGCCACGCGCTGCGAAATGCGCATCATAAAGCGGCGCATGATGAGCGTGAAGAACTCCTCGGGGCAGTTGCGGCGAATTTCCTCCTGAATTTCGGTAAAGGGCACGACCTGCACCGTCATCCGTCCGCACCAGGGCACAAGGAGTTTGGCAAGGGAAAGCACCTTCTCCTTCGCCGCGTCGGAGGTGTATGGCGGGGAGAAAAAGTGCACCATTTCGAGCTTGACACCGCGCTTTGCGATCATGTAGGACGAAACGGGCGAGTCGATGCCGCCGGAAAGAAGGCTCACCGCCACGCCGCCCATGCCGATGGGCAGACCGCCCGCGCCCTCTTCCGCGGGGCCGTGGACATAGGCCGAATCGTCGCGAATTTCAATGTGGACGACGAGCTCGGGGTCGTGGACGTTGACCTCGCAGGTCGGGAACGCCTGATGGAGCGCCCCGCCCACCTGCTGGGAAAGCTGGATCGACGTCAAGGGGAAGGTCTTGTCGGCGCGCTTGCTCTCGACCTTGAAGCTCTTCGCCGCGCGCATTTCATCGGCAAGGTACTCCTTCGCCGCGCCGATGATCTTCTGCACGTCCTTCTCGCAGGGCAGGGCCTTGGAAACGGCGATGATGCCGAAGACCTTCTTGCAGCCCTCAAAGGCCGCGTCAATGTCGCAGTTTTCGTCCTTGGGCTCGACGTAGATGGTGCTCTGCTTGGCGTAGATACGGAAATTGCCGCATTTTGCCACACGGCGGTTGACGTTCGCCATCAGCTTATCTTCAAAGCTGCGGCGGTTGAGCCCCTTGAGCACGACCTCGCCGAGCTTGCACAGGATCATTTCATGCATTGGTGTTGTTCTCCTCATTTTCAATAGCCGCGCCCGCGCCGGCGGGAACCGCGGCTGAATTTACTTATTTTTGTGCTGGAATCTCCGCTTCATCCTTGCAAAATATCGGTGTTGCGGTACTGGATAGCCTCTGCGAGGTGGTGCGCTTCAATGGTCTCGCTGCCGTCAAGGTCTGCAATGGTGCGCGCCACGCGCAGCAGGCGATCGTGGCTGCGGGCGGTGAGGCCGAGGCGCTCAAAGGCGCCTTTCAAGAGCTTTTCGCCCGCGGCGTCCAGCGTGCAGTACTCGCCCACCATCGCGGGCGTCATCTGCGCGTTGCAGGCAACGTCCGTACCGGAAAAACGCTCTTTCTGCACCTCGCGCGCTCTGTTCACGCGCGCTTTTACCTCGGCGGAGGACTCTGCCTTTTCGCGCCGGCGCATGGCCTCAAATTCGACGCTCGGCACATTGACGTGCAGATCCATGCGGTCGAGCATGGGGCCGGAAATTTTTTCGACGTATTTTTCCACCTGCTGCTTTGTGCAGTGGCAGCGCCCCGAGGGGTGGCCGTACCAGCCGCAGCGGCAGGGGTTCATCGCGCCGACAAGCATAAATCGGCTCGGCAGCGTCACGCTGCCCGCGGCGCGGGTGATGGTGACCTCGCCGTCCTCAATGGGAGCGCGCAGCACCTCGAGCACATCGCGGTGGAACTCTGGCAGCTCATCTAAAAAGAGAACGCCGTGGTGCGCGAGCGAAATTTCGCCGGGCTTCGGCACCTTTCCCCCGCCGGTCATCGCGGAAGCGGAGAGCGTGTGGTGCGGCGCACGGAAAGGCCGGTGCAGCAGCATCGGCTGCGCACTGTCCGTCAGCCCCGCGACTGACCAGATCTCCGTCGCCTCGAGCGCTTCCTTCCTCGTCATATCGGGCAGGATCGACGGAAGCCTTCGCGCCAGCATCGACTTGCCCGCGCCGGGCGAACCGATGAGCAGAATGTTGTGCCCGCCCGCGGCGGCGATCTCCAAGGCGCGCTTGACATTCTCCTGCCCCATGACGTCGGAAAAGTCGGGACCTTGTTCGTCCGTCTGTTCCGCCTGCCACTTCGGCTCGGGCCTGAGCGGCGCTTTGCCCTTCAAATGCTGCACAAGGGACACAACGTCCGGCACGCCGTAGACGGTCACGCCGTCGGCAAGCGTTGCCTCCGCGGCGTTGGCCGCGGGGACATAGAGCGTTTTGATGCCTGCGCGCGCCGCGGCCATCGCCATGGGCAGCACGCCGTTCACCGCGCGCAGTGTGCCGGTGAGCGAAAGCTCTCCGACAAAGGCCGCGTCCCTGGCGGGAGACTTGATCTCCTCTGCACAGGCGAGAATACCGAGAAGGATCGGCAGATCGTAGAGCGTTCCTTCTTTCTTGAGTCCCGCCGGGGCAAGATTCACCGTGATGCGGGAGACGGGAAACTTCACGCCGCAGTTTTTCACCGCCGCGCGCACGCGCTCGCGCGATTCCTTGACCGCCGTGTCGCCGAGGCCGACGATGTCGAACGCGGGAAGCCCCCCGGAAAGGAAGCACTCCACCGTGACCTCATAGCCCGAGATGCCCTGAAGGCCGAGCGAACGCACTGCTGTGACCATATTCTTCTCCTCCCTCTTCCGCGCCGCTGCGGCGCATTCTGCAATTAGTATAGCACATTTTTTGCATCAGGCAAATCCCCTCCGATGCATTTTTGCACATTTTGCACAAAATCGGTAAAACTTCGCAAAAATTCTTTAAAAATAAAAGAAATTGAACTTATTGTTGCAAAATGGTGAATGTTTTTACAAGAGCAAAGCGTTTACATGTCGAAAAAAGTGTGCTATAGTATCTGCGTTGGATTTTGCGTCCAAACGCAGAAGAACCGTTTTTTGACGGTGAAATAAATAGGAGGTTCATTTATGGCAAGAAAAATGAAATCCATGGACGGCAATAATGCTGCGGCACACGTAAGCTATGCTTACAGTGAAGTTGCGGCAATTTATCCCATTACGCCGTCCTCCCCGATGGCCGACCTGGTCGACCAGTGGTCCGCAAATGGTCTGAAGAACATCTTCGGCAGCCAGGTCAAGGTCGTCGAGATGCAGTCTGAAGCCGGTGCAGCCGGCGCAGTGCACGGCTCTCTCGGCGCCGGTGCGCTGACCACCACCTACACGGCCTCTCAGGGCCTGCTGCTGATGATCCCGAACATGTACAAGATCGCAGCTGAGCAGCTCCCCTGCGTGTTCCACGTTTCCGCCCGTACCGTTTCCACCCACGCGCTGAACATCTTCGGCGATCACTCCGACGTTATGGCCTGCCGCCAGACCGGTTTCGCCATGCTGTGCGAGGGCAACGTGCAGGAGGTCATGGATCTCTCCCCCGTTGCGCATCTGGCCGCTCTTTCCGGCAAGGTGCCCTTCATCAACTTCTTCGACGGTTTCCGCACCTCCCACGAGATCCAGAAGATCGCTGTGTGGGATTATAAGGATCTCGCCGACATGTGCGACATGGACGCTGTCAAGGCGTTCCGCGAGCACGCCCTCAACCCCGAGCACCCCGCCATGCGCGGCTCCCACGAGAACGGCGATACGTTCTTCCAGCACCGCGAGGCCTGCAACCAGTACTACGACGCTCTCCCCGAAGTCGTGGAAAAGTACATGGGCAAGATCAACGAGAAGCTCGGCACCAATTACAAGCTCTTCAACTACTACGGCGCACCCGACGCTGACCGCGTCATCATCGCGATGGGTTCCATCTGCGACGTGGCCGAGGAAGTCATCGACTACCTCAACGCCCACGGCGAGAAGGTCGGTCTCATCAAGGTTCGCCTGTATCGCCCGTTCAAGGCTGAGCGCCTGATCGAGGCCATCCCCGCAACGTGCAAGAAGATCGCCGTTCTCGACCGCACCAAGGAGCCCGGCGCACAGGGCGAGCCTCTGTATCTCGATGTTGTCACCGCGCTCGCGAACGCCGGCATCACCGACAAGACCGTCATCGGCGGCCGCTACGGTCTCGGTTCCAAGGACACCCCGCCCGCTTCCGTGTTCGCTGTTTATTCCGAGCTTGCCAAGGCGGAGCCCAGGCGTCAGTTCACCATCGGCATCGTCGATGACGTGACGAACCTCTCCCTGCCCGAGGACAAGAACTGCCCCAACACCGCGGCAGAGGGCACCATCGAGTGCAAGTTCTGGGGTCTCGGCGGCGACGGTACCGTCGGCGCGAACAAGAACTCCATCAAGATCATCGGCGACCACACCGACAAGTACGTCCAGGCCTACTTCCAGTACGACTCCAAGAAGACCGGCGGCGTGACGATCTCCCACCTGCGCTTCGGCGACAAGCCCATCCGCAGCCCCTACTACATCAACAAGGCCGACTTTGTTGCCTGCCACAACCCCAGCTACATCATCAAGGGCTTCAAGATGGTCAACGACGTCAAGCCCGGCGGCGTGTTCATGATCAACTGCCAGTGGGATTTCGATGAGCTGAACCATCACCTCAAGGCGGACGCCAAGCGTTACATCGCCAAGAACAACATCCAGCTCTACACCATCAACGCCATTGACCTTGCCATCAAGATCGGCATGGGCAAGCGCAACAACACCATCCTCCAGTCCGCGTTCTTCTCCCTTGCGAAGGTCATGCCCGAGGAGCAGGCCATCCAGTACATGAAGGACGCTGCGACGCACTCCTACCTCAAGAAGGGTCAGGACGTCGTCGATATGAACCACAAGGCCATCGACCTCGGCGCTACCGCCTACAAGAAGATCGACGTCCCCGCCGATTGGGCGAACGCTGTCGACGCTGACGAGGCCGTTTCCTACGAGGGCAAGGCCGAGCTCGTCAAGCAGGTCAAGGATATCCTCACCCCGGTCGACAAGATGGACGGCGACAGCCTGCCTGTTTCCGCCTTCATGCCTCATGTGGACGGCCAGTGGGAGCTGGGCGCTGCCGCTTACGAAAAGCGCGGCGTTGCCGTTTCCGTTCCCACCTGGGACGCTGAGAAGTGCATTCAGTGCAACAACTGCGCTTACGTCTGCCCGCATGCCACCATTCGTCCCTTCGCTCTCACCGAGGAAGAGGTCAAGAATGCGCCCGCAAACGCCAAGATCGTCGACATCAAGGCCGGCAAGGGCAAGGGCGTTTACAAGTACACCATGGCCATCTCCCCGCTCGACTGCATGGGCTGCGGCGTTTGCGTCGGCCAGTGCCCGGTCGGTGCGCTGACCATGGTCGGTCAGGAGAGCGAGCTTGCCGAGCAGGACGTGTTCAACTACTGCGTCTCCAAGGTCTCCGACAAGAAGGACATGCAGGATCTCACCGTCAAGGGCAGCCAGTTCAAGCAGCCCATGCTCGAGTTCTCCGGCTCCTGCGCAGGCTGCGCCGAGACCAGCTATGCCCGTCTCGTCACCCAGCTCTTCGGCGACCGTATGTACATCTCCAACGCCACCGGCTGCTCGTCCATCTGGGGCGGCCCCGGCGCTACCTCCCCGTACTGCACGGATAAGAACGGCCACGGCCCGGCCTGGTGCAACTCCCTCTTCGAGGACAACGCCGAGCACGGCTTCGGTATGTATGTCGGCCAGGAGAAGATCCGCGAGGATCTGATCGCCAAGACCGAGCAGCTCCTTGCCATCGAGTGGGCGCAGCCCGCGCTGAAGGAAGCCGCTCAGAAGTGGCTCGACACCAAGGACGACGGCAACGCCAACGCCGAGGCTACGAAGGAATACGTCGCGGCTCTGCAGGCGAACATTGCCACCGTCGACGAGCTTGCCGCTGTTCCTCAGTTCGCTGAGCACGCTGCCGAGCTCAAGGCCAAGGGCGAGAAGTTCTGCGACTGCGATGCCTGCAAGCTGGCCTGCGACATCCTCGACAAGAAGGATTACCTCTCCAAGAAGTCCGTGTGGATCTTCGGCGGCGACGGTTGGGCTTACGATATCGGCTTCGGCGGCGTCGACCACGTCCTTGCTCAGAACAAGAACGTCAACGTCTTTGTCTTTGATACCGAGGTCTACTCCAACACCGGCGGTCAGGCTTCCAAGGCTTCCAACATCGGTCAGGTCGCTCAGTTCGCGGCTGCCGGTAAGGAGACCAAGAAGAAGAGCCTCTCCGAGATTGCAATGAGCTACGGCTACATCTACGTCGCTCAGGTCGCCATGGGTGCAAACCCGGCCCAGACCATCAAGGCCATCACCGAGGCCGAGGCTTATCCCGGCCCGTCCCTGATCATCGGCTATAGCCCCTGCGAGATGCACTCCATCAAGGGCGGCATGATGAACTGCCAGAAGGAAATGAAGAAGGCTGTCGAGTGCGGCTACTGGAACCTGTTCCGCTTCAATCCCGCGGCTGACAAGAAGTTCACGCTCGACTCCAAGGCGCCCGCCGGCGGTTATCGTGAATTCCTGATGAACGAGGCGCGTTACAGCCGCCTGACCCGCGAGTT
>DPGF01000089.1:2166-3600 GCA_003522105.1 Oscillibacter sp. | reverse complement strand
TGAAGGAATTGGAGGACTAAGAACATGGCTGATAAAATTGCGACCCGTCAGGCTTACGGCGAAGCGCTGATCGAACTGGTCGAAAAGAACGATAAGGTCGTCGTGCTCGACGCCGACCTCGCCAACGCCACGCAGACCTGCAAGGTCGCCAAGGCGCACCCCGAAAAATTCTACAACTGCGGCATTGCCGAGGCCAACATGGTCGACATCGCCGCCGGTATGTCCACGATGGGCCTCATCCCCTACTGCTCTTCGTTTGCGATGTTCGCGGCCGGCCGCGCCTATGAGCAGATCCGAAACAGTGTTGCCTACCCGCACTTCAACGTCAAGGTCTGCGCCACGCATGCGGGCGTCAGCGTCGGCGAGGACGGCGGCAGCCACCAGTGCATCGAGGATCTCGCGCTTATGCGCGCTATCCCCGGCATGACGGTCATCTGCCCCGCGGACGCCAACGAAGCCAAGGCCGCCACCATGGCGATCGCCGAGATGAACGGCCCGGTCTACATGCGCCTTGCTCGTCTCGCCATCCCCGTTTTCGAGGGCGACATGGTCAAGCCCTTTGAGATCGGCAAGGCAAACGTCCTGCGCGAGGGCAAAGATGTTGCGATCTTCGCGACCGGCCTCATGGTCAACGAGTCCCTGATGGCTGCCGAAGCGCTCGCAAGCGATGGCATCGACGCTGCCGTCATCAATATCCACACCATCAAGCCCATCGACGCAGAGTGCGTGACGAAGTACGCCGAAAAATGCGGCAAGGTCATTACCGTTGAAGAGCACAGCGTCATCGGCGGCCTGGGCGACGCCGTGGCCGACGTGCTCATGGGCAAGGTGAACTGCAAGTTCCACAAGATCGGCGTGAACGACCGCTTCGGCCAGTCCGGCAAGGCGGCGGATGTGCTGCGCGAATACGGCCTGACGGCCGACCAGATCGCCGAGACCATCAAGGCAAACATCTGACAGGGCTGCCCTGCGCACCTGCCGCAAAAAGGAGACAAAGGCAACACTTTGTCTCCTTTTTCAAAAATTGCACGTTCCCCTCTTGCAAAATCCGATTCATGTGCTACAATACCAAGTAGTCCCAAACGTACCAATCATTTGAAACAACTTTACTAAAAAAGGAGAAGATATTATGCCGCTCGTAACATCTACTGAAATGTTCAAAAAAGCCTATGACGGCGGATACGCCGTCGGCGCGTTCAACGTCAACAACATGGAGATCGTGCAGGGTATCACCGAGGCCTGCCAGGAAGAGCACGCGCCCGTGATCCTGCAGGTCAGCAAGGGCGCCCGCGCCTACGCGAACCACACCTACCTCGTCAAGCTCGTGGAAGCTGCTGTCGAGTGCTGCCCCGATATCCCCATCGTGCTGCACCTTGACCACGGCCCGGACTTCGAGACCTGCAAGTCCTGCATCGACGGCGGCTTCACCTCCGT
>DPGF01000089.1:1394-1882 GCA_003522105.1 Oscillibacter sp. | reverse complement strand
ATCGAGGACGAGGTCAAGGTCGCCGCGCACGAGGCGTCCTACACCCATCCCGAAGAAGTCGAGGAATTCGTCTCCAAGACCGGCTGCGACTCCCTTGCTATCGCCATCGGCACGAGCCACGGCGCTTACAAGTTCAAGCCCGAGCAGTGCACCGTCAATGAGCAGGGCATCCTCGTCCCGCCCCCGCTGCGCTTCGATGTGCTGAAGGAAGTCTCCAAGCGTCTGCCCGGCTTCCCCATCGTGCTGCACGGCTCCTCCTCCGTCCCGCAGGAGTATGTCAAAATGATCAACGAGCACGGCGGCAAGATGCCCAACGCTATCGGCGTGCCCGAGGATCAGCTGCGCGAGGCCGCAAAGCTCTCCGTCTGCAAGATCAACATCGATTCTGACCTGCGCCTTGCCATGACCGGCACCGTGCGTGCTTTCCTCGATGAGCACCCCGACAAGTTCGACCCGCGTGAATACCTCAAGCCCGCCCGTGCCAACAT
>DPGF01000089.1:0-1265 GCA_003522105.1 Oscillibacter sp. | reverse complement strand
CCCGCCCGCGCCAACATCAAGGAACTGGTGCGCCATAAGCTCATCGACGTGCTTGGCTGCGCCGGCAAGGCTTAAAAAAGGAGAAACGATATGAGTGAATTGAAAGGCGCGTGCATCATCGGTCAGTCCGGCGGCCCGACCTCCGTCATCAACGCAAGCGCTTACGGCGTGATCCGCACGGCGCTCGATTCCGGCAGCATCACGAATGTCTACGGCGCAGAACACGGCATCAAGGGCGTGCTGGCCGACAGACTCTTTGATATGAGCATGGAGGATCCGAAGG
The DNA here is from genome assembly GCA_003522105.1 of Oscillibacter sp. GTDB lineage: Bacteria > Bacillota > Clostridia > Oscillospirales > Oscillospiraceae > Hominicoprocola. The sequence goes on along the minus strand of DPGF01000089.1, from coordinate 982 downwards.
AGCTGGAGCTTCTCAAGTATACCCCATCCTCCGCCCTCGGTTCCTGCCGCTACAAAATGAAGGATCCCGATGAGGACGACACGGACTACAAGCGCATTCTCGAGGTCTTCAAAAAGCATGACGTCCGCTACTTTTTCTACAATGGCGGCAACGACTCGATGGACACCTGCAACAAGATCTCCAAGTACATGCAGAAGGTCGGCTACGAGTGCCGCGTGATGGGTGTGCCCAAGACGATCGACAACGACCTCTACGGCACCGACCACTGCCCCGGCTACGCGAGCGCCGCAAAGTACATCGCAACGAGTCTGATGGAGGTCTATCAGGACGCGCACGTCTACGACACGGGCATGATCTGCATTGTCGAGATCATGGGCCGCCACGCCGGTTGGCTGACCGCCGCCGCCGCGCTCGCGACGAAGTACGGCGCGGGTCCCGACCTCATCTACCTGCCCGAGACTGATTTCGACATGGATACCTTCCTTGCCGACGTCCAGCGCGTCTACAAGGAGACCGGCAGCTGCATGATCGCCGTGTCCGAGGGTATCCACTATGCCGACGGCAGCTTCGTGTCCGAGGCCAAGACCAGCGCGACGGACGGCTTTGGCCACGCGCAGCTCGGCGGCCTTGCGGCGCTGCTTGCGAGCATCGTGAAGGAAAAGACCGGCGCGAAGGTGCGCGGCATCGAGCTGTCGCTGCTCCAGCGCTGCGGCGCGCACCTGGCCTCCGAGACCGACATTGAAGAGGCCGTTATGGCTGGCCGCGCCGCGGTGGAGAACGCCGTCGCGGGCATCACGGATAAGATGGTTGCCTTCGAGCGCGAGACCGTGAACGGTCACTACGCCTGCAAGACGAAGCTCCTTCCGCTCACGTCCGTTGCAAACTATGAAAAGAAGATCCCGCTCGAGTGGATCAACGATGCACACAACGGCGTCAAGCAGGAGCTCATCGACTATGTGCTGCCCCTCATTCAGGGCGAGCC
>DPGF01000020.1:3761-3919 GCA_003522105.1 Oscillibacter sp. | reverse complement strand
TGCAAATGCAGCGGCGCTTTCCTTTTTGCCTGTTATTCTTCGCTCTTTTCCCCGCGGGCAAGGGCCACGATGTCGCCCACGCCATCCAGCACCATGCTCGGACGGTAGGCGTAGGTCTTGATCGTCTCGCGCGTGGAAACGCCCGAGAGCACCAGCAC
>DPGF01000020.1:0-3528 GCA_003522105.1 Oscillibacter sp. | reverse complement strand
TCCATGCCGGAGATCACGTCGGTGTCCATCCGGTCACCGACCATGACGGCCTCAGCCGAGTGGCAGTGCAGCATTCTGAGGCCCGTGCGCATCATCAGCGGATTGGGCTTGCCGCAGAAGTACGCCTGCGTGCCCGTCGCCATCTCGATGGGCGCGACAAGCGCGCGGCAGGCCGGCGCGATACCGTTTTCGATGGGGCCGGAAACGTCGGAATTTGCGCCGATGAGCTTCGCTCCCTTGAAGACGAGATTCGTCGCCTTCGTCAGCGTGTCGAGCGAATACGACCGCCCCTCCCCCACGACCACATAGTCGGGGTTCACATCGTTCATCGTGATGCCCGCGTCGTAGAGCGCGTTCAAAAGCCCCGCCTCGCCGATGGCAAAGACCGAGCAGCCCGGCGCCTGATCGCGCAGGAAGGCCGCCGTCGCAAGCGCGCTCGTATAGAAGTGCTCCTCCGACACGTCAAGCCCCAGGCGTTCAAGCTTCTGGTGCAGCTCGCGCGGCGTGTAACCGCTGTTGTTCGTCAGGAAGAGGTATTCCTTGTCCTCATCGTGCAGCCACTGAATAAACTCCGCCACCCCCGGCAGCACGCGGTTGCCGTGGTAGATGACGCCGTCCATATCGCAGATAAAGCCTTTTTTCTTGTTAAAGTCGATCATGTTGTAAGTATCCATTTGAGATCACATCTCCTCTTCTTTTCTCATTTGCTTCCACGCGTACAGTATAGCAGTGCGCCTTGTCAAGTTCCAGTACAGGAATGTAAAATCTTTGCAAATTCAAGCCGCTTTGCGCGCAAAAAGAGATGGCGTACGCCATCTCTTTTTGATCTTGATATTCTGCCATTGCCTTTTGACGCAAACAGATGAATCGCGTTCCCTTACAGCAGGTCGGCCAGCTCCAGCACCAGCCGTTCGGTCTTTTCCCAGCCAAGGCAGGCGTCGGTGATGCTCTTGCCGTAAACGCCGTCGGTGATCTTCTGCTTGCCGTCTTCGATGTAGCTCTCGATCATCAGCCCCTTGACCAGCGCGTCGATGTCGCCCGAATGGCGCTTGGAGTGCAGCACCTCTTTTGCAATGCGGATCTGCTCCAAATACTGCTTGCCGGAGTTTGCATGGTTGCAATCCACGATGCATGCGGGATTCTTGATGCCGCGCGATGCATACAGCTCGTGCAGCTCGATCAGATCCTCATAGTGGTAGTTGGGGCGGCTGTTGCCCTTTTCGTTCACATAGCCGCGCAGGATGGCATGGGCGTAGGGGTTGCCCGCCGTTTCCACCTCCCAGCCGCGGTAGAGGAAGGTGTGGTCGCCCATCGCCGCGTAGATGGAGTTCATCATCACGCTCAGATCCCCGCCGGTAGGGTTCTTCATGCCGACCGGCACGGAAAGGCCGCTCGCGGTCAGGCGGTGCTGCTGATTTTCCACCGAACGCGCGCCGACGGCGACATAACCGATGATGTCGGACAGGTAGCGGTAGTTTTCCGGATACAGCATCTCGTCCGCGCAGGCAAAGCCGGTCTCTCTCACCGCGCGGGTATGCAGACGGCGGATAGCGATGATGCCCTCGAGCATGTCCGGCTTTTTGTCGGGGTCGGGCTGGTGGAGCATTCCTTTATAACCTGCGCCGTCGGTGCGGGGCTTGTTCGTATAGATGCGCGGCACGATCAGGATCTTGTCCTTCACCTGTTCCTGCAAGGGAACCAAGCGGCAAATATAGTCCATCACGCTGTCCTCACGGTCGGCTGAGCACGGGCCGATCACGAGCATCAGCCGCTTGTCACGCCCGTCAAGGATCGCGCGCATCTCCGCTACGCGTTTTTCGCGCGCCTCGGTGATCTGCTCGGTGATCGGAAATTCCTTTTTAATGTCCATCGGAATGGGCAGCTTACGAATGAATCTGGCATTTTGCTGCATGACGCTTACTCCTTGTTCGCTTGGTCGAATTTGTTGTTATTCTACAGCGTTTTCCGCCCCGCCGCAAGGGCAACTTCATGGCAATTTGATAGATTTATTCCGCCTTTCCCGCCCCTTTCATTATACAAAAAGCATCCGGCGAGATCCGCCGGATGCTTAAAGTTTAATTTACACTTCCCTCACGCTGTAGAGCGCCGCGCCGATGGCGGTGGCAAACGTTGCATTTTCGGGAATAATAAAGTCCACGCCGTAGAGCTGCTTGAAAAGCTCAAACGTCTCTTTTGCGGGCGGCAGCATCGTCAGTGCACCCGTAAGCACGACCGTATCCGTCCCGCAGCACTTGCATGCCAGCACCGACATCGTGCCGATGGACTGAAGCACGAGGTTCACGATGCCGAGCATCTTGTCCGACGGTGTCGCATCGTCGGCGACCTTGGCAAAGTTCGCCGCCGTGGCCTCGGGCGGAAGATCGCCTACCTGCTCGCGCGAGAGGTCGGCCATCGTCAGGTCGATGTGGCTGAGATCGCCGTCCTGGCAGAGCTTGCGAATGAGGGCGTACTGATGCACCCCCGTCGTCAGCGAGCTCAAACCTGCGAGCGTACCACCGCCGACGCCGCTGCCGATGAGATGACACACCTCCTGCCCCTTGTTCGCCCAGAGGAAGGACGTGCCCGTGCCCATACTGACAACGACCGCGTGCTCTTTGCCCGAAAGGGCAAGTCCGCCCGTGCCGACAGAGGGGAACTCCGCGACCTTGATGGTCTTCACACCGTAAATATCGCCCTCAACATACGAAGCGCCCACGCCGGTAAGCGCGATATGGCGGATATCGGAGAGCTGAAGGTCGTGCGTGGATAAAAAGTTGCCCATCGCGCCATAGAGCGACGTGAGCGGATCATCGGCCTTGACACGCAGCATGTCGATGACCGAAAGGTCGGGGCGCAAACCAACGATCTTCGTGCTTGAGCCGCCGATGTCAATGCCTAAAATAACACCCATTGCGATACTCCGTTTCTTTAGGAAGTCTCTCTATCATAGGGGACTCGTTTCACAAAGTCAAGCAAAAAGCGGAAAAAGCGCGGAAAGCCTTGCTTTATCCGTTTATTCGGGATATAATACGCACATCACAAGGCGCGGCGTTTGTCCGCGCCGCGACACTATGAGGTGACTATGAAGACGGATCAGAAGCTCAATATGACCATGCTCTGCGACTTTTACGAGCTGACCATGGGCAATGGCTACCTGAAAGCTGGGTTCCAGGATCGCATTACCTATTTCGACGTTTATTTCCGCTCCGTTCCCGACGGCGGCGGCTACGCCATCGCAGCGGGTCTCGACCAGTTGATCGACTACATCGAAGATCTGCACTTCGACCAGCAGGACATCGCCTACCTGCGCGGGAGAGGTATCTTCTGCGAGGAGTTCCTCGACTATCTTGCAAACTTCCATTTCAGCGGCGACATTTACGCCGTGCCCGAGGGCACGCCCGTCTTCCCGAAGGAGCCAATGGTCATCGTGCGCGCGCCCGCGATCGAGGCGCAGCTGCTTGAAACCTTCGCTCTTCTGACCATCAACCACCAGAGCCTGATCGCGACCAAGGCCAACCGCATCGTCCG
>DPGF01000120.1 GCA_003522105.1 Oscillibacter sp. | reverse complement strand
ATGGAGCAGTATGTGCCGCAGAGCGCCATGGAAGTCTGGCGCGGCTGCCTGAAAAGCGGGCAGCCTCTTCCCCTTTCCGCGGCAAATGAGATTGCCGACGCGATGAAAACCTGGGCGCTGGAGCACGGCGCAACGCATTTCACGCACTGGTTCCAGCCCCTCAGCGGCGTGACGGCGGAAAAGCACGACAGCTTCATCAACAATGCCGGCGGCGGCCGCATTATGATGGATTTCTCCGGCAAGGAGCTGGTGCGCGGCGAGCCCGACGCCTCCTCCTTCCCCAACGGCGGCCTGCGCGCGACGTTTGAAGCGCGCGGTTACAGCGCCTGGGATCCGACGGCCTTCGCCTTCATCAAAGACGGCAGCCTCTGCATCCCCACGGTGTTCTGCTCTTACAGCGGCCAGGCGCTTGACAAAAAGACGCCGCTGCTGCGCTCCATCGCCGCGGTCAACCGCGCAACGGTGCGCGTGCTGAAGCTTTTCGGCGACAACGCCGAAAAGGTCACGCCGCAGATCGGCGCGGAGCAGGAATACTTCCTCATCGACCGCGAGCTGTACTTAAAGCGCATGGATCTGCGCCTGTGCGGGCGCACGCTCTTCGGTGCAAAGCCCCCCAAGGGGCAGGAGCTGGACGACCACTACTTCGGCGCGTTCCGCCCCCGCGTAGGCGCTTACATGCAGGAGCTCGATGAAGAGCTGTGGAAGCTCGGTGTGCTCTCCAAGACCAAGCACAATGAGGTCGCGCCCGGCCAGCACGAGATGGCGCCCATCTACACCGATGCCAACACCGCGAGCGACCAGAATCAGCTCGTCATGGAAACGATGAAAAAGGTCGCCGAGCGCCATGACCTTGTCTGTCTGCTGCACGAAAAGCCCTTCGCCGGCGTGAACGGCTCGGGCAAGCACGTCAACTGGTCTCTTTCGACCGATACGGGCAAAAATCTCTTCTCCCCCGGCAAGACCCCCAGCCAGAACGCGCTGTTCCTGCTGCTGCTCGCCGCCTTTCTCAAGGGCGTGGACGACTATCAGGAGCTGCTGCGCTGCTCGGTCGCCTTTGCGGGCAACGACCACCGCCTCGGCGCGCAGGAAGCGCCGCCGGCCATCATCTCGGTCTTTCTCGGCACGGATCTTGAGGGTATCATCGACGCCATCGTCGGCGACAACAACTATACCGCGCCCGAGCACAAGTCTCTGCGCATCGGTGTAGACGTGCTGCCCTCCATTCCGCAGGACACCACCGACCGCAACCGCACCTCCCCGCTCGCGTTCACGGGCAACAAGTTCGAGTTCCGCATGCCCGGCTCCTCGCAGTCCATCGCAGGCCCGATCACGATCCTCAACGCGATCATGGCCGATGAGCTGGATCAGTTCTACGAAACGCTCAAGGACGCAAGCGACTTTACCGCTGCGCTCCACAAACTCATTCGAGACACGTTCTCCGCCCACCGCCGCATCATCTTCAGCGGCAACGGCTATGAGGACGCTTGGATCCGCGAAGCGGAAAAGCGCGGCCTTGCCAACCTGCGCAACACGGCCGAGGCGCTGCCGACCTATCTTCTGCCGAAAAACATCGAAATGCTCACCCGTCAGGGCGTGTATTCCCGCGAGGAGATCCTCTCCCGCCACGAAGTCCACATCGAGAAGTACTGCAAGGTCATCCGCATCGAGGCCGGTACGCTCGTCGACATGGTGCAGCACGGCATTCTGAACGCCGCCTCCGAATACGAGGCCACGCTCTGCAACACGATCGTCGCCAAGCACACCGCCGCGCCGGAGCTGACGTGCCATGTGGAATCCTCGCTTGCCAACGCCATCGGTTCGCTCAATGAGCAGCTTCTGGAAGAGACCATCGGCCTCAAGACCGCGCTTGAGACCGTGTCGGAGAGCTTTTCCCCCGAGCAGCTGCTGCACTACTACCACGACGAGGTGGAAAAGCGCATGGACGATGTGCGCAGGATCATCGACAAGCTGGAAGTACTGACCGCCTCCAAGTACTGGCCGTATCCGACGTTCTGCGAACTGCTCTTCTCCGTGTAAGTTTCAAAAAGGGCGCTCTTGATAGAGCGTCCTTTTTGCTTTGAGCGCGTGCGGCTCCGGCCCGTTGCCGCCTCAAGGCGCCGTCCGATCGCACAGCCGTCCGGCTGTGCGATTTTTATTTTGCAAATTGGTGGAAAAATGAAAAGAGCTATGATATGATGTTTTTACCAAACTGCGCTATTGCGCTGAGTTTACGATACGGCAGGAGAAAACAACATGAACCATCAAACCATCATTGTCCTGGACTTCGGCGGTCAGTACAACCAGCTGATCGCCCGCCGCGTGCGTGAATGCGGCGTTTACTGTGAGGTGAAGCCCTACACGACGCCCCTCGCAGAGCTTCTTGCAATGAAGCCCATCGGCTTCATCTTCACCGGCGGCCCGAACAGTGTCTACCTCGAGGACGCGCCGCACGTCGATCCCGCGCTTTTTGATGCGGGCGTGCCCGTGCTCGGCATCTGCTATGGCTGCCAGCTCATCGCGCACCACCTCGGCGGCAAGGTCGTTGCCGCGAGCGATGCGTCCGCGCGCGAATACGGCAAGACTGAGACCTTCTTCGATACGTCCTGCAAGCTCTTCAAGGGGCTTCCCGAAAAGAGCGTGACGTGGATGAGCCACGGCGACTACATGGAAAAGGTACCCGATGGGTTCTCCCTCGTCGCCCATTCCGATGCCTGCCCCAACGTCGCCATCTGCGATGAAAAGCGCGGCTTCTACGGCGTGCAGTATCACCCCGAAGTCAACCACACCGAGTACGGCAAGGACATGATCCGCAACTTCCTCTACGAGGTCTGCGGCGCGAAGGGCGACTGGACGATGGGCGACTACAAGAACACCGCCATCGCCGCTGTGCGCGAAAAGGTCGGCTCCGGCCGCGTGCTGCTGGCGCTCTCCGGCGGCGTGGATTCGTCGGTCGTGGCGGCGCTGCTCGCTGAGGCCGTCGGCCCGCAGCTCACCTGCGTTTTTGTCGATCACGGTCTCATGCGCCTCAACGAGGGCGACGAGGTCGAGTCGGCGTTTGATAAGTGGGACATCAACTTTGTCCGCGTGAACGCCGAGAGCCGCTTCCTTGAAAAGCTCGCCGGCGTGACCGAGCCCGAGCGCAAGCGCAAGATCATCGGCGAAGAGTTCATCCGCGTGTTCGAGGAAGAGTCGAAGAAAATCGGCGCGGTCGACTTTCTCGCTCAGGGCACGATCTACCCCGACGTCATCGAGTCCGGCCTCGGCAGCGCCGCGGTCATCAAGAGCCACCACAACGTCGGCGGTCTTCCCGACTATGTCGACTTCAAGGAGATCATCGAGCCGCTGCGCCTGCTTTTTAAGGACGAAGTGCGTCAACTTGGCCGCGAGCTGGGGCTTCCCGAATACCTCGTCTCCCGCCAGCCGTTCCCCGGCCCGGGTCTTGCCATCCGTATCATGGGCGAGATCACCAAGGAAAAGGCCGACACGCTGCGTCTTGCCGACGCGATCTACCGCGAGGAGCTGGAAAAGGCCGGCGAAAACAAGAAGATGAACCAGTACTTCGCCGTCCTGACCGATACGCGCACCGTTGGCGTCATGGGCGATGGCCGCAGCTACGACCGTGTGCTCGCCCTGCGCGCCGTGACGACCGAGGACTTTATGACTGCCGACTGGGCGCGCATCCCCTACGAGCTGCTCGACAAGATCAGCGGCCGCATCGTCAACGAGGTCAAGGGCATCAACCGCATCGTATACGATATTACCAGCAAGCCCCCCGCAACGGTGGAGTGGGAATAAATCAGAAAAGCCGAAAAGTGTAGGAATACCAACGGTTTTTGGATTTTACCCGCCCCTTCTGATAAGGTTTTGATAAGATTCCGCCGGAGCGCAGTCATTCTGCGTTGCCAGTGGCTTGTGAGTAAAGAGTAATTTCTCCAAGCTCACAAACTTCTCCATATGATTGAAGCCCGTACTGATCGGATGTCAGTACGGGCTTTTTCTATACTCATTTTCCTTTCTGCTGATCCTTGAACGCTTCCACAAGCAGATCGCTCAGTTCCTGCGACGGTACTTTTGTCCAACGCTGGGTGGTGTCCTCTTCCGGGAAGGTGTAGCGCCAGTGGTCGTACTGCTCTTTGCTTAGCTTGCCGCAGCGCAGTTTCTCCGACTGCTCTGCCCATGCGGAAAGCATGGCAAAGATCGATTTATCCACGGTGCGCTTGCTGCCGTCAAAGATGAGATGCACCTCATCTCCCTGCTTTTCAGCACGGATACCGTGAATGTCCTCGATGGCAAAAAGGGTGTGAATAAATCCAAGGTCACTGTCAATGTCGGGAATCTGCAATGCCAAGGGAGAAACCTCCAACACATTGGCGATAGCTTTTACCAAATCCTCTTTCGGTGTTCTGGAACCGGACTCGTACTGCGCCATGCGGACATCAGCCGTTTTAGGCGGAAAGCCAACAGCTTGACCAAGCCATTTCTGCGTCATGCCACGCAAATTACGAATAAAACGGATTCGTTCACCAATCGCCATAAACCTACACTCCTTTGGTATCGTTGCGATGATTATAGCATATATGCTTAGTTCGCGTCAATACAGCCTAAATAAAAAAGTTTAATATTTTTCTCGAAAGCCTTTTGACATAACGGAATATGCTTAGTATAATACAAGTGTAAACTTAAACATTTTTAGTTAAGTTCGGAAATTTAATACCTGTCGCACATCACAGTCATGGTGTGTCCGCCCGGGCAAATCGGAAGGCGGCCAGAAAGTATCCGACACGAAATAAGGACAAGTATTACCGAAAATCAACAAGGAGGAGTTTTATGGACAACAGATTTATTCGAGCAGAGGAAGTCGCCGCGGAACTGGATGTGTCGAAGCCCTATGCCTACAAGCTCATTCGGCAGCTCAATGAGGAGTTAAAGGCAAAAGGATTTCTGACCATCGCAGGCCGCGTCAACCGACAGTATTTCAATGAACGGTTCTACGGAACAGAAAGGAAGGACGCAGATGCCAGCTTATAAGAACAAGGAAAACGGTTCGTGGTATGTGGTGACACAGTACACGGACTGGACAGGAGAACGCAAGCCCAAATGCAAGCGTGGATTCGCCACGAGGCGGGAAGCATTGGAATGGGAGCAGAAGTTTCAACAGCAGAGCGCCGGTGATCTGGATATGAGCTTTGAGGCGTTCTGCGAAATCTACACCAACGATCTCAAGGCGCGGCTGAAAGAAAGCACATGGCAGACCAAGGAGAATATCATCAAAACAAAACTGCTCCCGTATTTCGGCAAGCGGAAAATCAACGAGATCACCACAAAAGATGTGATTGCATGGCAAAACGAGCTGCTCGCTTATCGGGATGAGAAACGCAAGCCCTATTCTCAGACCTATCTCAAGACGCTGCACAATCAGCTCAGCGCCATTTTCAACCACGCTGTCCGGTTTTACGATCTCAACTCCAATCCGGCAGCGAAAGCCGGAAACATGGGGACAGAGGAACGGCGGGAGATGCTGTTCTGGACGAAAGAAGAATATCAGAAATTTGCTGAGGAGATGATGGACAAGCCGGTTTCCTACTACGTCTTTCAGATGCTCTACTGGACAGGCATCCGCGAAGGAGAACTGCTGGCGCTGACGCCTGCGGATTTCGATTTTGAGCGCGGCACTGTCAAGATCAGCAAGACCTATCAGCGGCTCAAAGGGCAGGATGTCATTACCTCACCGAAAACAAAGAAAAGCAACCGCACCATTCAAATGCCCGACTTTCTCTGCCAGGAGATGCAGGAGTTTTTCAAAATGCAGTACGGTTTGAAAAAGAAAGATCGTATTTTCACGGTAACCAAAAGCTATCTCCATCATGAGATGGACAGGGGTGCAAAGGCAGCAGGCGTCAAGCGCATCAGAATCCACGATTTGAGACATAGCCACATCAGTCTGCTCATTGATATGGGCTTCTCGGCGGTTGCCATTGCTGACAGGGTTGGACACGAGAGCATCGAAATCACCTATCGGTACGCGCACCTGTTCCCATCCAAACAGAAAGAAATGGCAAACAGGTTAGATGATCTTGGGAAAGGAGTTTGAGTTTAATGTCCGCAAAGAATGTAGACCGACACAATCGTTTTCGCAGTATCACAGTGGGATTTCGGGTATCTCCCGAAGAACAGGAGGAACTGAACAGGGCTGTAGCTCTATCGGGGCTTCCCAAGCAGGAATACTGCTATCGCAAGTGCATGGGGCGTGAGGTGGTGGTGCAGCCAAATCCGAGAGTACACAAGGCACTCAAAACGCAGATGACGGCGATCCGCGCAGAGCTGGAGCGCATTGCTGCCGGGGGCAGCGTTCCCGATGAGCTGCTAAGCACAATCGACCTCATTGCCGTCACTATGCAGGGACTGAAAGGAGAGGATGCGAATGAATGAAGCAAAAGAAAAGACTGCCCTTTGCACATCTGTTGGCGCAGATGAAAGGCAGTCCGTTCAAAACACTATCAGTAGTATATCCGCTTTGGACACGGAAATCAATCACCCGGACGAAAATTCTCCGGAAAACTTTGAAGATATTATGCGGCAGATGCAGCGAATGAGTGACCCGGCGTATCTGCACACGGTATCTATGAATGAACTGTACGAAACGGTATATCAGAGCAGGCCGCCTGTCATAGACGGTCTGCTCTACTCCGGCACCTATCTGTTTGCCGGTGCGCCTAAGGTAGGTAAGTCGTTTTTCATGGCGCAGCTTGCCTATCACATCAGTACCGGACAACCGCTCTGGAATTATGAAGTCCACCAAGGTACGGTTCTGTACCTTGCGTTGGAGGATGATTATCAGAGATTACAGAAGCGTATGTCCCGTATGTTCGGCGTGGAGGGAACGGATAACCTGCATTTCGCGGTATATGCAAAGCAGCTCGGTGCAGGACTTGATGAGCAACTTGAAAAGTTTATCCGGGAGCATCCCGATACCCGGCTCATTATCATCGACACCTTGCAGAAAATCCGCGAGGTCAGCACCGATGCTTACAGCTATGCCAACGATTATGACATCGTGGGCAGGATGAAGCAGTTTGCTGACAAAAATGGTGTGTGCCTGCTCTTGGTACATCACACACGCAAGCAGCAGGCCGGAGACAAATTTGAAATGATCTCCGGCACAACGGGATTGCTTGGCTGTGCGGATGGGGCATTTCTTCTGCAAAAGGAAAAGCGAACCGACTTGAACGCCACCCTTGAAATCGTCGGCAGAGATCAGCCGGATCAAAAGCTCCATCTGACGCGGGATGCCGAGAAGCTGACATGGCAGCTCGATCACGCAGAAACTGAGCTTTGGAAGAAACCGCCCGACCCGTTGCTGAGTAAACTCGCAGCCGTGATTGCCGGAGATACCCCCGTATGGAACGGCAGCGCAACAGAGCTTGTAGCGCTGCTTGGCGAGGATATGCAGCCTAACATCCTGACCCGCAGGCTCAATGTCAAAGCGGGAGAACTGCTGAATGAACACGGCATTGAATATACCGTGAAGCGCACTCGCAGCGGAAGCTTTATCAGCTTGGCACGAAAGGCTGTGTGACGATTGGTGACGGTTGTGACGATTAAAATGACAGCAGGCGCGGTATCAAAAATACCGTCACAATCGTCACAACCGTCACGGAAAGGAAAGAATCGAATGAAAAGTGTGCAGATACCCTATGATCTGTTTGTTGATCTGGTGCTCTATCATCTGAACGGCGAGGTCGATTTCGACGAAGAAATCCGGCAGGGTTTGGAGCAGAAGCTTGACGCCATACTGAACCGGCAGCTCTATTCCCGGTACAAGACCGCGCCTGCCGAAGAGCAGCGGGATCAGGCAAGACAGGAGTATCTTGACCGCCGTGGAGTGCCGCAGAGCTATCGCTGGACGACTCCTCCTTGGGAACTGTGACAGGAGCGTGCCACGCTCCTGTTGTTGGCGGACAAGGCAAAGCACTGGCAGACACAGCCCCTCGTATCCCCCGTCCCCATCGAAAAAATCCGCGGAGTTTGAGATGGATGGCAGAGAGAGTTTTCAAAATTCTCTCTGCCCGCGGGCGGCAGCGTTGAAGCAAATTCGATTGCTGAAAGGCTGACGCTCACGCCGTGGATTTTGCAAAGTGGGTACTACTTGCAAGCCACGGCAGAGGCTTCCGCAGAAGCCGCATACCCAGTTCCCCCTCGGAGAGCGCAATGCGCTTTTGATGCGTAGTGTCAAAAGTGCTTTTGCGTTACTTTTGACAAAAGTAACAAAACCCGCCGCTGCGGCGAAAGGAATACCAATTATACGACCATAATATAGGAGGTAAAACCTATAAAACGAACAATCAGCGCAATGTCCGGCGATGGAGTCGTTGCTCATAACCGCCGCACCTACTTCGCAGAAAATGTAGACCCGACGCGCACCCATCTGAATGTTGAGTACTGCTACACACCCATTGAGGAGGCATACCATCAACTGTTTGATGCAGCTCTGGCAGAATTCAATGCCAAGCAGAAACGCAAAGACCGCTGCATCGAAAACTACTACGAAAAAATCCGTGATGGAAAGCAGGAAAAGCCTTTTTATGAAGTAATTTTCCAAGTGGGCAACAAAGATGATATGGGGACTGCCGGAGAGAATGCGGAACTGGCAGAGACCATTCTGGACAAGTTTTATCGCAGTTTTCTTGAACGCAATCCTCATCTCCGTGTATATTCTGCCCACCTGCACATGGACGAAGCCACGCCCCATCTGCACATTGACTTCATTCCATTTACTACCGGGAGCAAACGGGGACTATCCACCCGTGTATCGCTGAAACAGGCGCTTGCTGACCAAGGCATTACCGGTGAGGGGCGATCTTTGACGGAGCGCGACCTGTGGGTACAGAAAGAGAAAGAAGCTCTTGCTGAAATCATGTTGGAGCACGGAATTGAGTGGGAGCAGAAGGGCGAACACAAGGAGCATCTGAGCGTTCTGGAATTTAAGCGTGAGAAGCGCAAAGAAGAACTTGCCGAATTGGAGCAGAGCATCGAGCGTGTTCAGCAGCAACAGGTTTCCATTCAAACTGTAGAGCAGATCGAAGCCAAGCCCCTGCCGCTGACTTCCAAGGTTGCCGTTGATCGTGAGGATTGCCAGAATCTCGTCACAGCGGCACAGAAGTATGTGGTGCAGGAAAAGCAGGAGGGCAAGCTGAAGAAACTGCTGAAAGAAGCGAAGAAAACGATTTCCGATTTGAAAGCAAAAATTCAATCGCTGACCGCAGAGCTGTCTGCGGTCAAGGCGGAGTTGGCACAATACAAATCCGTCCGTGGTAAGCTCCGCACAGCGGATCTGGAACAGGAAAATGACCGTCTCCGCAGCAGACTCCGCACCTATGAGGACGTGATTTCCCGCAATAATCTGTGGCATTTCTTTAACGGAAGCCGTGGCAAAAACCGCAATAGAGACGGTGCCCGCTAAATCCCGTGTAGAGCTGCAAAAATTGCATTTTGTCCTACAGGAGCGTTTCAAACGATGCCCAGATCGTTTGGATGCTCCCCATCTGGAAATTGCCCATTTTTTACAGGTGTAGAGTTGGCAAAAACTTATGAAAAATGGAGGTATTTTATGAAAACAGGTCTTACCAAGAAACAGAAAACAACCAGTATCTTTTTCACTGATGCAGACGATATGATTGAAGTCTGCACCCACAACACGCCGCTCAAAAACAGGCTTGCCGCTTTTGCCAAAGAACATCCGTCAGAATGCCGATTGATTGACGATGACGAAAACGGCTGCCAGACCTATGAAATCCGTAAAGGACGCTTTGGCTTCAAGCTGACGCCCCCCTATTCCCAAGAACGTAAGCGAGCTGCAAGTAGGTTGGCAAAGAATAACATTGAAAATCTGAGAAGGACCACAAAATGAAGCTTTTATCCTGTGTGTTCAACATGGACACCGCCTGTGTGGAGCTGAAATTCGATGACGGCAGCATGATAGCGATTGACACAATCGCTGTGGTGAACGAAGTCGCCGACAATATGTATCAGCAGTCAGAACTGGACAATCTGATTTACAATGACCCGGTAGCTTCGTTCCGATTAGCACAACCAGCGCAAACCCGCATAAAACCGGGACTTTTCAAAAATCTAAAGACAATTAAACATCTCTATAATCACACCTGAAATGCCTTTTTCGTAAGTCTGCGACGAAAAAGGCATTTCTTTTTGCCCAATGAGATGAGCAAAACGGGCGGAAAAAACTGCCCGCAAACAGGCAAATGGGAATCAAAAGAGCTTGGGGCATCTCAAGGGCGCAAAAACCGTAGCGCGGTAACCCCCGCGCCTGCAAAAGGTATGGAAAAGACAGATCAGGCGGAACGCCGAAGCTGTTTGGCAGAACGGTAGGAGTGAGAGCCGTGCAGAACGGCGGCCAGCGCAACCGCTAAAGCGGAGATGTGGGCCAGCGTATTGAGGTTTACCGCACTGTTTCCGTTACGCACCCATAATCGTTCCTGCCCAGACGCCTTAAAGCGGGAGTTGTATCTTTCACACTCTGTACGCAAGGCATAGATACGCTTAAAACGCAGGCATTCCCCGTCAATGGAAAGTCTGTAGTCATCGGGAACGGTTTTATATTTCGTGCAGCCCCGGTTTTTCTTCCCGTTATTCCAGTTCTTGTGGTTGCAGGGACAAACGCTGGCCTTGGACTGGCGGAACGGGCAGCAGTATTTCTGGCGGGT
>DPGF01000067.1:575-5492 GCA_003522105.1 Oscillibacter sp. | reverse complement strand
TTGTGCAATTACTCAGCGGGGTAAACAGAAGCCTGCTTACGATCCTTGCCGAGACGCTCGAAACGGAGCACGCCGCTCTCCTTGGCGTAGAGAGTATCGTCAGAGCCGATACCGACATTGACGCCCGGATGGATGTGGGTGCCGCGCTGGCGCACAAGAATGTTGCCGGCGAGAACGAACTGACCGTCAGCGCGCTTGGGGCCAAGGCGCTTGGCGTTAGAGTCGCGGCCGTTCTTCGTGGAGCCGCCGCCCTTCTTGTGGGCGAAAAACTGAAGACCGATGTTCAGCATGGTGATTTGCCATCCTTTCTGTAAGATGATCGGAACAGGAAGCTTACGCTTCCATGACTTCGATATTATCCGGATATTCGCTGTGCAGCTCGGAAAAGAGCAGCATCAAACCCGTTAAAAGAGCCTGACAGGTGCTCTCGTTCGTGGCGGACAGACCGCCGGGGAGCCGGAACTCCACAGCGCCGGAGCGTTCATGGACCTTGACGGAAGCGGCGAGACCGAGCACATCGTTCACGGTGCTTTCCACAAGGCGAACCGCGCTTGTGATCGCCGCGCAGACGATGTCGGATCCTGCTTCGCTGTAACCGCTGTGGCCCTTGGCATCAAAACCGATGATGCGCTTCCCCTCAGTGAGGAAAGTAACAGTGGTCATGACTTAGACGGAGATCTTGCCGATCTCAACCTTGGTATAAGGCTGACGATGACCCTGACGCTTGTGGTAGCCCTTCTTGGCCTTGTACTTGTAGACGCGGACCTTCTTGCCCTTGCCGTTCTTGACGACGGTGGCCTCCACCTTCGCGCCCTCCACCACGGGAGTGCCGAACTTGGTGTTTTCGCCGTCAACGATCGCCAAAACCTGATCGAAGGTAACGGCGTCGCCCGCCTCGACGGGGAGCTTCTCAATGAACAGGGTGTCGCCCTCGTTCACCACGTACTGCTTACCGCCGGTAACGATGATCGCTTGCATTGCTTGCACCTCTTTCCTTAATTACGGACTCGCTGTCGGGGGCGTTCGAAAAGCCTCGAAAGCCTTCGAAACTTTATGCCCATTCAAAGCGGCTGTCCAAGTATACCTGCTGGCATTGGAAAAGTCAATAGATTTTTGAAAAATTCTCTGCATTTTTCCGCGCAGGCAAGAGGAAAAGAAAATGCGGCGATCCGGCGCCGCAAAAGCGTGCGGTTTTGCATACTTTTTGCCCGTTGGCAAACAATAACCGCAGAAGAAACAACAGGAAGGAGATTTTTTAATATGGAAAAGCGAAAAGAGCTGTGGCGCGCACTGCCGTTTGTGATGGCGCTGCTGCTTTTGACCCTTGTGCCGGTACAGAGCGCTTCGGCGATCTTTGGCAGAGGGAAGGAAGAGACGAAGGCCGTCGAGGGCGCGCCGGTAGCGGAAAATATGGCGATCAGGGTCTTCCGCGGCGTTGCGTATGAAGGCGCGTTCCGCGCTGTGGACAACGAGGGCGACGAGATCACCTTTGCCATTGCGCAGGAGGCAAAGAAGGGAACAGTCACACTGACAGAGGACGGCCTCGGCTTTGTCTATACGCCGCATGGCAAGCTCGGGAGCGACAGCTTCACCTATACGGCGAGCGATGCCTACGGCAACACGTCGCTTCCGGCAACGGTGAGCGTTACGATCGAAAAGGCGAATAGCGGCGTCTGCTATGCCGACATGGCCGGCAACCGCGCGCACACGGCGGCGGTCGATCTTGCTGAGCACGATGTTTTTACGGGGGCAAGGCTCGGCGGCAGCTATTTCTTTGAGCCGGAGCGCACGCTCTCGCGCGGTGAATTTATCGCCATGGCGCTTGCGGCGATGGACGTGAGCGCGGAAGAAGTGCAGATGACCGGCTTTTGCGACGATGCAAGCATTCCCTCCTGGGCAAAAGGCTATGCCGTGAGCGCACTGAACGCGGGAGTGGTGTCCGGCGTCAGCACGGCGGAGGGGGCAGCCTTTCGCGCAGGTGATCTGATCACGCTCAACGAGGCGGCGGTCGTTCTGAACCGGCTGCTCCGCGTGACGGACGTTGACCTCTCGGATTACGACGCGCAGGACGCAGAGAATGCCTGGTGCGCGCAGGCAGTGGCGAATTTGCAGTCTGTCAGCATCATCGAGAGCGGGCGCTTTTCTGCTGACGAGATGCGCTCGGGCGTGACGCGCGCACAGGCGGCGGAAATGCTCAGCGCGGCGATGACGCTCAGGAATGACCGCAATGAAAAGGGCGGGCTTCTTTCCGGGCTCTTCGGCTGAGGAAAACAAGGAAAAGCAAACAAAAGAGAACGGTTTTTGACCGTTCTCTTTTGCTTGTAATTGGGAAAAAGCTGTGGTAAAGTGTACATTAGTATAGTATGGATAAACGGGGGGGCGGTGATGCCCCTTTCAGAAATAAGGAGGAAAACGATATGCGTATCGTTGTTTTAGCGGGTGGACTGAGCATGGAGCGAAATGTTTCGCTCTCGAGCGGCAACAAGATCTGCCGTGCGCTGCGTTCTCGCGGCCATCAGGCAATCTTAGTGGATATGTTCCTGGGCTTTGAGGATTATGAGGGCAAGCTTGACGACGTTTTTGATGCGCCGGACGGCTTCTGCGGCGACTATTCCGTCGCTGAGGCGGAGCCGGATCTTGCCGCCGTGCGCGCAAGCCGCAAGGATCAGAGCCGCAGCATGTTCGGCACGGGTGTGCTCGATGTATGCGCCAAGGCGGACATTGTATTTCTTGCCCTGCACGGCACCTGCGGCGAGGACGGCCGCGTGCAGGCGGCGTTTGACCTGCTCGGCATTCCCTATACCGGCGCGGGCTATCTCTCGAGCGCCATCGCAATGGATAAGGATCTTACCAAGCGTCTGGTGTCGGAATATGTCATCACGCCGCAGTGGCGCACAGTGCGCTATACGGCGGATGAGATCGGCAAGCTCGTTTCCGAAACGAAGCTCCCCTGCGTCGTGAAACCTGTGGCCAACGGTTCGTCCGTCGGCGTTTCCATCGCGCACACGGGCGCGGAGCTGAAGGCGGCGCTCGAAGCGTGCCTGCAATTCGGCGCGCAGGTCGTGCTTGAGCAGTACATCTCCGGCCGCGAGATTCAGGTCGGCATCATCGCGGGCAAGGCGCTGCCGTCCATCGAGATCATTCCGAAGACGGGCTTTTATGACTACGCGAACAAATATCAGGCCGGCGCGGCGGAGGAGATCTGCCCCTCTCCCATTCCCGAGGATTGGGAAATGCGCGTGCGCACCGCGACCGAAACGGTTTACCGCCTGATCGGACTGAGCGTTTATTCCCGCGCGGACTTCATCGTTACACCAGACGGCACGCCCTACTTCCTTGAGATCAACACGCTGCCCGGCATGACGAAGACGAGCCTTCTTCCGCAGGAGGCGGCAGCGGTCGGCATCGGCTACGAGGAACTGTGTGAAAAGATCGTCGAAGAGTCGCTGAAGCAGAGAAGAGGGCTGTAAATGGAGACCATCACGGTAAAGGAACTGCTCGCGGCGGTGCACGGCGAGCTGCTGCGGGGCGAGGGGACGACGAAGATCCTCGGCGTGAATACCGACAGCCGCACGGTCAAAGCGGGCGAGGTCTTCCTGCCGCTCGTCGGCGAGCGCTTCGACGGGCATGACTATATCGAAAAGGCGCTTTCCGCGGGCGCGGAGGGCTGTCTGTGCGCCCGCGTGCCGGAAACGCTGCTGCCCGGAAAGTTTTACATCAAGGTGCCTGACACGCTGCTTGCGCTCAAGGACTTGGCCGCGTGGTACCGTGCGCAGTTTTCTATCCCCTTTGTGCAGGTGACGGGCAGCGTCGGCAAGACGACAACAAAGGAAATGATCGCCTCGGTACTGGGCGTGAAGTTCCATACGCTCAAGACCGCGGCCAACTATAATAATGAGATCGGCACGCCGCAGACGTTGCTGGGCCTCTCCCGCGCGCATCAGGCGGCGGTCATCGAAACAGGCATGGACCGCGCGGGGCAGATCCGGTATCTTGGCGAGATGGTGAAGCCCGATATCGCCGTCATCACGAACGTCGGCGACATGCACATTGAATACCTCGGATCGCGCGAGAACATTCTGAAGGCCAAGTGCGAGATCTTTGAAAACCTCAAAAAAGACGGCCTCGCCGTCTTAAACGGCGACGACGAGCTTTTGAACACCGTCTCTCTGCCGCAGAAAACGTTGCGCTGCGGCCTGTCCGAGCACTGCGATGTCCGCGTCAGCGAGGTCGAAGACCTTGGCATCGACGGCATTCGCTGCGTCGTGACGACGGAGAAGGAGCGCTACGCGCTCGCAATCCCCGCGCCGGGCAAGCACATGGTCTACGCCGCGGCGATGGCTGCGGCCATCGGCGAGTACCTTGGCGAAACGAAGGAAGAGATCGAGTGCGGCGTTGCAGCCTATGAACCAGCGGGCTCGCGCATGCACGTCATCGCGCTTTCCGAAAATCGCCGCCTGCTCGACGACTGCTACAACGCGGGTCCGCAGTCGATGGCGGCGTCGTTGCGCGTATTGGGCGCGAGCGGCGGCAAAAAGGCCGCCGTCATCGGCGATATGGCGGAGCTCGGCGAGCTCACTGAGCGTGCGCATAAGGAAATCGGAGCACTCACCAAAGAGCTCGGCATCGACACTGTCATCGCAATCGGTGCACGGGCAAAATACTTTACAGAAGGGAACCCCTCTGCGCAGTGGTTCGGGAGCGTGGACGAGGCGATGAATGCCGTCAAGGCGGCGTTCACGGCGGAGACGGCGATGCTCGTCAAGGCCTCGCACTCCATGCACTTTGAGAAGATCGTAGAGGAACTGACCAAGGCATGATCGACATCAGTGTTACGGGACTCATCAAGTCCTTTGACCTCGAAAAGAAAATACTGGACGGTATCACCTTTCAGATCGACACGGGCGAGCGCGTGGG
>DPGF01000067.1:0-216 GCA_003522105.1 Oscillibacter sp. | reverse complement strand
GATGTGCTCAAGAGCGCGTTTTCGCGCATGCAGAGGATGGAGGACGAGATGAACGCCCTCTCCCAGCAGATGGCAAGCGGCGACGAGAGCGAAGAGACGCTGCGCCGCTACGGCGAGCTTTCGGCCAAGTTCGAGGGTCTCGGCGGCTACGACACCGAGACGCCCATCAACAAGGTCGCGAACGGCCTCTCCATCCCGCCGGAGATGCGCGAGCGC
>DPGF01000078.1:53937-58980 GCA_003522105.1 Oscillibacter sp. | reverse complement strand
GCGTGTGAGGCGTGGTCAATCTGCTGGAGGGCTACGGCTCGGATAATCCAGGCTCCAAGTCCCAGGGTATGAACCAGCTCATGGCGGGCGGCGGCATCATCGTGCTGGGCACGACCCTGATCCCTCTGCTGTCTACCCTGTTTTAAGGGTAGCTGCCGATGGGTATTCTCACCGAATGGATCACGGAATGGCTCAAAGGGCTTTTGATCGAGGGCATCATGGGAAACCTCGAGGGGCTGTTTGACACGGTGAATACCCGCGTCGGGGAAATATCCGTACAGGTGGGGACTACCCCGGCGGCATGGAACGCCGGGGTGTTCTCCCTGATACGGCAGCTTTCCGAAACGGTGATATTGCCGATTGCCGGATTGATCCTGACCTTTGTTGCCACCTATGAGCTGATCCAGATGATACTGGAAAAGAACAATATGCACGAGTTCGACGTGGCGAATATCTACAAATGGGTATTCAAAACCACTTGTGCCATCCTGATCCTGTCCAACACGTTCAATATCGTCATGGCCGTCTTTGACGTGTCCCAAAGCGTGATCGCAAGCGCGGCGGGCATCGTCACAGGCGCAACCAACATCACGCCGGATATGCTGGCCGATCTGGAAATGACCCTTGAAACGATGGAACTTGGCTCTCTGCTGGGCCTGTTCCTGCAATCGTTCCTCATTAAGTTTACCATGCTGGCGCTGAACATTTTTATTTTCGTAATCGTATATGGCCGCATGATCGAGATATATCTGCTGACCAGTTTAGCCCCCATCCCCGTGGCAACGCTCTCCAACCGGGAGCTTGGCTCGATGGGCCAAAATTATCTGCGCTCCCTGTTTGCCGTGGGCTTTCAGGGTATGCTGATCCTCGTCTGTGTTGCCATCTATGCGGTGCTCATTCAGGGTATTGCCACAGGCGGAGATCCCATCGGCGCGATTTGGGGCTGCATCGGCTATACGGTGCTTCTGTGCTTCATGCTGATGAAAACCGGGACAATCTCCAAAAGCATCTTCAGCACCCATTGAGAAAGGAAAGGTGATCTTATCGCTGATACCGCCGCTTCTGGTCACGGTGGCCAGAAGCTGATCCCGGAGGGCCTGCACCTCTCCGACGGCATTGAGGGCCTGCGCTCCCTGCCGAAACATAGCGTGGATATGCTTTTGACCGATCCGCCCTATGGCACGACCCGGAACTTTTGGGATGTGCCGCTGCCGCTCCCGGAGCTGTGGGAGGCGGTGAAATGGGCCGTCAAGCCGGAGGGGGCGGTGCTGTTCTTTGCACAATGCCCCTATGACAAGGTACTGGGCGCATCCAACCTCGCCATGCTCCGCTATGAATGGGTATGGTACAAGAGCCGCTGCACGGGCTTTCTCAACGCCCGCCGCGCTCCGCTGAAAAAGACGGAGAACATTCTGGTGTTCTACCAGAAGTCCCCGGCCTACTTTCCGCAATTTGAACAGGGCAAGCCGTACAAGAAAATCCACCGTTGCAGCGGGAGCAGCCCCAACTACGGAAAGTTTGAACGCACCAGCGGCGAGTCCGATGGGCGGCGCTTTCCGGGGAATGTGCTGGCGTTCCCCACGGTGACAACGACGGTACATCCCACGCAGAAGCCCGTGGTCCTGTGCGAGTACCTGATCCGCACCTACACACGCCCCGGCGAGGTGGTGGCGGACATCTGCGCTGGCTCCGGCACAACTGCCGTGGCCGCGCTGAACACAGGTCGCCGCTTCGTCTGCTTTGAAACCGCCCCGGCCTTTTACGGCCCCGCCACGGAGCGCATCCGGCGGGCGCGGGAGGCTGTGGCATCTGGCGGGAAAGGAGAATGATGACAGGAACCTATGAAATTATTTACGCCGATCCCCCGTGGCGCTACTCCGCAAAGAAAGTGCAGGGTGCGGCAGAAAACCATTATCCCACTATGAGCATTGATGAATTGTGCGCGCTGCCTGTGGCCGAGCTTGCGGCCAAGGACAGCGCCCTTTTCATGTGGGCCACGTTCCCGCAGCTCCCGGAGGCCCTGCGGCTCATCCGTGCGTGGGGCTTTACCTATAAAAGCGTCGCTTTTGTCTGGCTCAAAAAGAACAAAAAGGCGGATAGCTGGTTTTATGGGCTGGGCTTCTGGACGCGGGCCAACGCCGAGGTCTGCCTGCTGGCAACCAAGGGACACCCAAAGCGGCAGGCTGCCGATATTCACCAGTTTATCATTTCGCCCATCGAGGCCCACAGCAAAAAGCCGGACGCAACGCGGGACAAGATCGTTGCCCTCATGGGCGACAGGTCCCGCGTGGAGCTGTTCGCACGGCAGACCCCTCCCGGCTGGGACGTGTGGGGCAACGAGGTGGAGCCGACAGCGGGCCTCTGGTCACGGTGGCCAGAAGATAGCGGAAAGGAGGACGTATCTTGCCCTATGTGAATGTTCCCAACGATCTTTCCAAGATCAAGACGAAAATTGCCTTTAACCTTACCCGCCGCCAGCTTATCTGCTTCGGCGGAGCGGCTGCCGTGGGTATCCCCGTGTATCTGCTGACCCGTCACGCGCTGGGCGGCACCGGGGCGATGTTCCTGATGATCGCGCTCATGCTCCCAGCCTTTTTCATGGCGATGTATGAGCGTGACGGCCTGCCCTTTGAAAAGGTGGCCCGGAATATCATCCGGGCCAAGTTCCTGCGGCCCGGTGTGAGGCCCTATCAGACGCAGAATATCTACGCCCCGTTTGCGGGAAAGGAGGTCACACTTGAGCAAAAGCCCCAAGAAGTCAAAAAGCCTGACGCGGGCCGGTAATCGTCCGGCGACCATATCGGCCCAGCAGACCATTCCCTATGTGCGGATGCTGCCGGACGGCATTTGTCAACTCCCCGGAGGTGTTTACACAAAGACGCTGGAATATGAGGACATCAACTATTCCGTTGCGTCCGCCGAGGATCAGACGGCCATTTTCGGCGGCTGGAGTTCGTGGCTGAATTATTTTGACAGTTCGCTGCCGTTCCAGCTTTCCTTTGTCAACCGCCGCAGCCGCTCCGGGAGCCGCTACAAGGTGAATATCTCCGAGGCGGATGACCGCTTCAACAGCGTCCGCACGGAATACACGGGGATGCTGAAAAACCAGATCGCCAAAAGCAACAACGGTATCGAACGGGCCAAGTACGTCACCTTTTGCATCCCCGCTGAAAATGTGGCCGCCGCCCGTCCCCGTCTGGAACGTGTAGAGGCGGACGTGATCGGCAACTTTAAGCGGCTGGGGGTACAGAGCCAGCCCCTCGACGGGCGGGAGCGTCTGGCCCTGCTGCACGGCCAGCTTCACCCCGGCAGCCGGGAGCCGTTCCGCTTCAAGTGGGCGGACATCGCCCATACGGGCATGGTGACGAAAGACTTTATCGTGCCGGACAGCTTTGACTTCCGCCAGAGCCGCTCGTTCCGCGTGGGCCAGACATGGGGCGCGGCGTCCTACTTGCAGATCATGGCGTCGGAGCTGTCGGATAAGCTGCTGTTGGAGATTTTGGAGCTGGATGCCGAGCTGACTGTCACCATGCACATTCAGACAGTGGATCAGGTCAAGGCCATTAAAACGGTCAAGGGTAAAATCTCCGACATCGACAAGATGAAAGTGGAGGAGCAGCGCAAGGCTACCCGCGCCGGATATGACCCTGACATTCTCCCGCCCGATCTTGTCACCTTTTCCAAGGACGCCGCCGAGCTTCTGGCCGACCTGCAAAGCCGCAACGAGCGAATGTTCCTCTTGACGTTCCTGATCGTCAACACCGCCCCCACGCGGGAGCGGCTGGAAAACGACATTTTCACCGTGAACGGCATCGCGCAGAAATATAACTGTGCCGTCAAGCGGCTGGACTGGCAGCAGGAGCAGGGCTATATGTCCTCGCTGGCCCTCGGCTACAACGGCATTGAAATTCAGCGCGGCATGACCACCAGCTCCACGGCCATCTTCGTTCCCTTTATGACGCGGGAGCTTCGTATGGATGGCCCGTCCCTCTACTACGGCATGAACGCCCTGTCCCATAACGTCATCATGGCTGACCGCAAAAAGCTGAAATCCGCCAACGGCCTTTACCTCGGCTCCACGGGCAGCGGCAAGAGCTTTGCCGCCAAGCGTGAATTGCTGAACGTCTTTCTTGCCATCCCGCAGGATCGCATCATCGTGGTTGACCCGATGGGCGAATATGCCCCGCTGGTGGAGCGGCTGGGCGGTCAGGTCATCGAGATCGCGCCGGACAGCCCCAACCACATTTCCCCGATGGATGTCCAGATGGACATGGGCGGCGGGGACAGCCCCCTGTCCCTGAAAGCGGATTTTCTGCTGTCGCTGTGTGAGCTGGTGGTGGGAGGCCGGGACGGTTTGCAGCCTATCGAGAAAACCGTCATTGACCGCTGTGTGCGTCAGGTGTACCGGGAGATGGCGCTGGGGCTGGAAACAGCCAAAACGCCGCTGCTCCAAGATTTGTATGAGGAGCTGCTGCGCCAGCCGGAGCCGGAGGCCAAGCGGATCGCAACGGCGCTGGAGCTTTACTGCACAGGCTCCCTCAATCTCTTTAACCATCCTACCAACGTCAACCTCAATTCCCGCGTGGTGTGCTTTGTGCTAAAAGGCATGGGCGAAAACCTCCGCAAGATCGCCATGCACATCACCAACGATTTTGTCACTTCTGCGGTGGGAACCAACTTCAAAAACGGCGTGGCGACATGGTGCTATTTTGACGAGTTCCATATCCTGCTCCGTGACCCGCTGACCGCCAGCTACTTCGTGACCGTCTGGAAGATGCTCCGCAAACAGGGCTGCGTCCCCTCGGCCCTGACGCAGAATGTGAAAGACCTGCTGGCCAGCCGGGAGATCGAGAACATTCTGGACAACACGGATTTTATGATCCTGCTGTCGCAGGCGCAGAGTGACCGCGCCATTCTTGCCAAGCAGATCGGTATTTCAGAGCACCAGCTATCGTATATCACGCAGTCCAACTCCGGCGAGGGCCTGCTGTTCTATGGCAGCGTCACCATCCCGTTTGTTGACCGCTTCCCCCGTGGCGAGAT
>DPGF01000078.1:52391-53677 GCA_003522105.1 Oscillibacter sp. | reverse complement strand
AGGGCGGGGCTGCTTCTGGTCACGGTGGCCAGAAGTTCCATACCGACAGCGAACAGGCCAAGCTCCACAAGTCCAAGCTCCGCATGGAGAGCCGGGAGGAACGGCTGAACAAGGCCCGTGAAAGGCTGGCAAAGCAGAAGCCGCCGAAAAAGCCCGGCCCCATCAAGCGGATCGCCCGGATCGCCGGACATGAAACCCATGCTTTTCTGCATGGAAAGGTGTATCAGGAGGAGCGCGACAATGTAGGCGTGGAGGGCGGTCATTTTGTGGAGCGTTCCGGCGAGGCCGCGCTGCACTATGGACAGCGCAAGGTACGCAGGGCCATCCGGGAGCACCCGGCCAAGGCCGCCGCCCGTGCGGAGTCCCGGTACATCAAGGCCACGGCGGACTACCATTCCCGCAAGTTTGCACAGGAGCAGCCGGAGGCGCAGAGCGCCGCCGCCCGGTTATGGCACCGCCACAAGCTGAAACGGGAGTATCAGCGCAAGGCGCGGGAAACCGCCAAGCAGACCGCCAAGGCCGCCGAACAAACCGCGTCGGCCACAGAGCGGTTTGTCCGGGAAGCGGCGGCGTTCGTCAAGCGGCATCCCGTGGGGACGCTGCTTGCGCTGGGCTGCCTGCTGGTGGTGCTGACCCTGCAATCGTGTATGTCCTCGATGGTGTCCGTGGGAAACAGCACCCTTGCGGCCATCGCCGCCAGCACCTATAAAGCGGAGGACGCGGATATGCTGGGGGCCGAGGCCGCCTATTGCGCTCTGGAGGACGAGCTGCAACGCTACCTCGACACCTACACCCGCACCCACGATTATGATGAATACCATTTTGACCTCGACACCATTGAACATGATCCATATGTGTTGATTTCCATGATCTCCGCGCTCAATGAGGGCGCGTGGACGTTGGACGAGGTGCAGGGGACGCTGCAAGACCTTTTTGACCGCCAGTACATTTTGACCGAGGATGTGGTTGTCGAGGTACGCTACCGCACGGTCACAAGGACGGACAGCGAGGGCAACGACTATGATGTAGAAGTTCCGTACAACTATTACATCTGCTATGTCACGCTGGAAAACTTCAATCTCTCCCATGTTCCGGTTTACATGATGTCCGAGGAGCAGCTTTCCATGTACGCCCTGTATATGTCCACGCTGGGGAACCGGCCCGATCTGTTCCCCTCGTCCGGCTATATCGGGAAATACATCACCAACCGCCCGCCGGAGCATGAAGTCCCGGAGTCCTATCTGGATGATGAAACCTTTGCCACCATTCTGAAAGAAGCGGAAAAG
>DPGF01000078.1:50271-52145 GCA_003522105.1 Oscillibacter sp. | reverse complement strand
GACTGCTCCGGCTTCGTCAGCTATGTCTACAATCAATGCGGCTGGAGCTTCGGGCGGCTGGGGGCGCAGGGCCTTTATAACACCTGCTCCCGGACGAGCAGCCCACGGCCCGGTGATCTGGTGTTCTTTGTCGGCACCTATGACACAGCAGGCGTTTCCCATGTAGGCATCTATGTGGGCGACGGCTGGATGCTCCATTGTGGCGACCCCATCAGCTATGCCAACCTCAACAGCAGCTATTGGCAGTCCCATCTTTACGCCTACGGGCGACTACCGTAAAGGAGGTTTTTTGATATGGCAATTACGAAAAGCGCAAAAATCGAGGCCGAGATTGAAAAGGTCAAGGCCAAAATTGCCGAGCAGCAGGCGCGGCTTAAAGAATTGGAGCAGAAGAAGCTGGAAGCGGAAAACAGCGAGATCGTGGAGATCGTGCGCGGTATGAGTATCTCCCTTGCCGATCTGCCGCTGGTGCTTCAGCAGCTCCGGGGCGGTGCTTCTGGTCACGGTGGCCAGAAGCCGACAGAACAGGCGGAGGTGACGGAATGAAAAAACTACGGCTTTTGCTGATGACGCTCTGCGTGATTGTCCTCATGGGCAGTATGGCAGTCACGGCCTACGCCGGGGGCGGTGAGGAATGGGACGGCCTTGACACGGTGGAGCCGCTGCCTGACGAAACCGTTGACCCCGGCGAAGGCTTCACCGAGGAGGGCAACCTTGTGACCCGTGACCTACTTTACGATAAGGCCACCAATAAGCAGTTCATCACGTTGCAGACCAGCGGCGGCAATACCTTTTACATCATCATTGACTACGATAAGCCCACCGACGAGGACGGCGAACAGTATCAGACATATTTCCTGAATATGGTGGACGAGGCCGACCTGCTGGCGGCGATGCAGGCGGCGGGCGGTGAGCTGCCGGAGTGTTCCTGTACCGACAAATGCGCCGTAGGCGCTATCAACACGGATTGTACCGTCTGCGCGGTCAATCTGAGCGAGTGCCAGGGCAAGGCCCCGGAGCCTGCGCCTGTGGTAGAGCCGGAGCCTGACCCCGAGCCGGAGCAGCCCAAGGCCACGGGCAACGGCGGTATGCTTCTGCTGGCGCTGGCTGTGGTGGTCATTGGCGGCGGCGCTGGCTGGTACTTCAAAATCTACCGTCCCAAGAAGCAGCAGGCCGCTGAGTCTGAGGCGGACTACGGCGGCGAGTATGACGGCGCGGAGGATTATGACGAAACCGATCCTGAGGATGACGGGCCGCCGTGGGACGAGGACGGTGAGGAATGAGGTTTACCAACAGCCCCTATGAGGACTTTATGAAAGAAAAGAGCTACTTCAAGGGCGTCTCGCCCAACCTGCCGCCCAAAGGCTCCCGCTGTGACGGCTGCCCCTACTGGCACGGGATCGGCTGCGTGTTCTGCTACCGGGAGCAGCTTTGGCCAAAGACAGGGGGCAAACATGAGCCGTGAATTGACCCGGCAGGAAAAAGCGGCGATCCGCTCCCTTGTGAAACGGTGGTGCGCCAACTATGACAAGGACGCTGGCTGTCTGTCGCTGGATTGCGAGTGCTATATGCTGGGGAAATGCTGGACAGGGGCGTATTGCCGCTATTTCCGTTCGGCGGTGCTGCCACTTGACCCCGTGCTGGAAAGGTCGCTGACCGTGGAGACCGTGGCGGAAACCCGGCCCTGCCCGGTGTGCGGCAGGGCTTTCCTCCCGGACGGGCGGCAGCGGTACTGCTCCCCGACCTGCGCCCGTGCTGCAAGGCGGCAGAAGCAGCGCGGCTATATGCGGAAATACCGGGGGTAGGCTGTGAGCATTTGACCCCGGAAAACACCCTTAATTGCAGGGCTTTCCGGGGCCGCTTCATGGGCGGGG
>DPGF01000078.1:41229-50021 GCA_003522105.1 Oscillibacter sp. | reverse complement strand
AAGGAGGTCGTATGGACAAAAACCAAGGCTATGAGATCATTCAGGCCGTCATGCTGGAAAATGGCAGGGGCTTTGCGCTGGGGCATAACCCAGCAGCTCCCTCGCCCTATGTCACATGGGCTTGCTATGATGACAGGGACGGCAAGCGGCAGTATGAATGGGGGCATTACGGCAGCGACCGTGCCGCTTTGGAACAGGACTTTGCGGCGCGGGTGCAGGAGTACCGGCGTCTTTACAATGTCGGTGTCAAGCAGACCGAGGCCCCCGGCCTTTACAAGTATTACTCCACCCAGCGCCCCGTGGACATTGGGACATTCCCCAAGCCGCCCCGCAACGCTCCGGATGAGATTGTCAACTACGATCAGCGCGTCCCGGTTGAAAATGGATCGTTTCTGGCGTGGGGGCATTTGACCTATACGCGGCCATTGACGAAACGGCAGGCGTCTGACTATGAGCTGCGGCCTGCGCCTGACAATCCCGACAGGCCCCGTTCGATCCGGGAACAGATGAAAACCGCCGCAAAACAGGCCGAGGCTGACCGGGGGCAATCCGCCCCAAAGAAAAATGCCCCTGACCGGGGCGACAGATAGGAGGACATTTATGGAGCAGGAACGCAATCCCAACAAGAACGCCGAGCTTTCGATGGAGCAGAACTATAATCAGATCGACGGCATCATCAACAATCTGCCTGCGCCGCCCCCAGAGGAAAAGCCGCTGGACAGGGTACGGGAACACCCGCCCAAGCGCCGCAGCCGGGAGCGTGAGGAGCGTTGACAAAGAAGCGCGTCCGCAGTGTCCCCATCTATGTATGGGTACGGCCTGACGAGCTGGAGGTCATTCGGGAGCGCATGGCCGAGGCGGGCATCCGCAATATGAGCGCCTATATCCGAAAAATGGCGCTGGGCGGCTATGTGCTCCATGTTGACCTTGAACCCGTCAAGGAGCTTGTGTCGCTCCAGCGGCGCTGTGCAAACAATCTCAATCAGGCGGCCATCCATGCCAACAGCTACGGCGGCCTGTACCCGGACGAGCTGAAGCGGCTGCAAAAGGACTATGCCGACCTGTGGGGGCCGCTGTCTGATCTGCTGGCCCAGCTCTCCGCCATTGTAACGATGTGACACAGGGGGAACGGCCCCGCGCCGTTCCCCGGCTGTCCCTGCTTCTGGTCATTGTGACCAGAAGTGCGGAGGGCCGGGACATCCTTGAGTGCCGATTTTTTCAGAGTTATAATAGACATATACAGGAAAAAGGAGGAACCCCCTATGCGGATCATATTCAAAATCCTTGCCGCTCCCTTTGTGTTGGTGCTGACCCTGCTTGTGGCCGTGCTCTCGTTCCTGCTGAGTCTTTCCGCTGGTTTGCTCTCCATCCTCGCGTCGGTGCTGGGGCTGCTGAGTGTCCTGATGCTGTTTGTGGAGAAAGACATTTCCACAGGGGTCGCGGGGCTGCTGATGGCGTTTGCCATTTCGCCCTTTGGCCTGCCCGCGCTGGCCGGATGGCTGCTTGCCAAGCTGGACGAGCTGAACGGTTCCCTGCGGGGCTTCATCACAGGCTGAGTTCTGGTCACGGTGGCCAGAAGATGCAGAAAACGGCGGCTGATCCCATCCGCCGTTTGTTGTATGGAAAGGAGGGCTGTCTACGGCCACGACCTACCTCAAATCCCACAAGCGGGCCGATAAGCGGACGGCCCTGCAAAGTCTGAAAGACCGCTTTGATTATGGCCTGAACCCGGAGAAGCTGGGGGCCGTTTCTTCCTACCTCTGCGATCCGGCCACGGCACACGCCGAGTTCATGTTGGTCAAAAATCAGTATCAGGGCGAAACCGACCGCAGGGCCGGACACGGGGCGCTGTGCTACCAGATCCGGCAGGCGTTCCCTCACGGTGAGGTGACGGCGGAGGAGGCCAACCGCATCGGCTATGAAACGGCGATGCGCTGGACAAAGGGCAAGTATCAATTCTTTGTCTGTACCCATATAGACAAGGAGCACATTCATAATCACATTTACTACAATTCCACCGCCTATGACCGCTCCCGGAAGTTCCGAAACTTCATCGGCTCCTCGTTCGCCCTGCGGCGGCTGTCTGACCGGGTATGTCTGGAGCACGATCTATCCGTGATTGTAAATCCCAAGCTCCACAGCAAGGGGCGGTATCTGCACTACGGTCAATGGCTGGGCGAAAATCAAAAGCTATCACAAAAAGAACAGATCCGTCTTGCCATTGACGCGGCTCTGACGGAGCGCCCCGAGGACTTTGCAGATTTCCTCCGGCGCATGGAAACGGCAGGCATACAGGTCAAGCACGGGCGCGGCGGCGTGATCTCATTCCTTGTGCCAGGACAACAGCGGGCGGCCCGTTTCCGGGCGTCCACGCTGGGGGACGGCTACGGCCCCGAGGACGTGCAGGCCGTCATTGACGGCAAGGCTCCCACACGAACGGCCACGGCGCGGAAAGCGCCCGCACCCCGCCGTGTCAATCTGCTGATCGACATTCAGGAGAGGATGCGTCAGGGCAAAGGCCCAGCCTATGAACGCTGGGCCAAGGTGTACAACCTTAAACAGATGGCGGCCGCGCTGCAATATCTGAAAGAGCACCAGCTATTTGAATATGACGATTTGGCCGCAAAGACCGACGCCGCCACAGAGCGTTTTCACACGCTGGCCGGGGACATTCAGCAGACCGAGGCCGAGCTTTCCCGTGTGTCCGATCTGATGGCCGCCGTGGTGCAGTACGCCAAGACCCGCCCCGCGTTCGATGGGTACAAGGCCGCCAAGTACAGCCGGAAATATCTTGCCGAGCATGAGGCGGAGCTGGCCGACTACCGGGCGGCCAAGGCGACGATGGCCGAGCTGCTGGGCGGAGAAAAACTCCCGAAAATGGATGTGCTAAAAGAAAAACGCCGCCAACTGGCAGCGCGGAAAAAGGCTCTTTATTTGGAATACCGCAAGGCCCAGCAGGATATGCGGGAGCTGGTAGCCGTCAAGGGCAGCGTGGATCACCTGCGCGGGCTGACGGACAACCAGCGCAATAAGGAGCAGGCCCGTTAGGGACAGCGACGCAGGCAATAGTTCTTCTGGTCACGGTGGCCAGAAGTCCAGCGGGTTTGGGGGCACCCCAACAAGCATTTCCGCAGCGCGGAAATTGCAAGTGTCAATACACTTGCCTTGCTTGCCGCTAACGCGATCCCTCCGGAAACCCCGCGAAAAACGGAGGCAGCGCCGTTTCTTACGCTTCCTCCGTTCCACGGTTTTCTATAATGGCATTGATAATCCCCTCGACGAGCCGCAGTTCGCTTTCGTTGAGAGAATTAAGTTGAATATTGATCCGCTTCTTTGCGGCTTCATCGGCGCTCATATCGGGGTAGAAGTATTCATCTACTGACAGGTCGAACATGGTTGCCAGTTGATAGAAAATATCTAAGCTCGGATGTTGACCGTCGTTTTCGTGGTACATGACAGTACGAGTGTCCCGCCCGATGATGTCGGCCAGTTGCTCCTGTGTCATGCCTTTCTTCTCGCGGGCTTTCTTGATTGCAAGCAACGTTGCAACATAATAACTCAGCGAAAGCGTGGCTGACTTAACAGGAGATATTCTTAAATCTCTTATCGTACCATTTGCTTTATCTTGTACCATTAAAAAATTAGAGCAAAAAGCAACCGTTACACACGAAACAGCAAGAATAGACGAGATAAGTTGACCGCCTACCAATCCCTCTATTATACTTTCCGATAGTCTTAATGAATTAGGTAAATTTGATGTTAAACTATCCCGATACACATTCCCAAGAAAAGTTACATAGAGTATAAGCAAGATGGCGGGCGTAATCAGAGAGGTAAAGAACATTCCCTTATCTTTGAAAAACAATCTAATATTTCTTTTGATAAGAATGAAAGCCATACTCATTTTTCAGCACCTCCCACCAATGCTTTTCCTGTAACAGCAAGAAAAACATCGTCCATTTTCCCTTTTGTTATTTCGTAATCATTAAACAACTGTGGATTACGAATAATCAATCCAGTTGCAGCCTTTGTATTTGGTACAGAAATGCGATAACCGTTTCGAATTCGCTCATATTCCAGATCAAGTGCTTTAATATCCTTTTCATCTACATCATAAATTGTGATGTAATCCCCAGTATAAGTGTTTTTTAACTCAAGTGGAGTACCCTCTGCGGATATTTTCCCATCATCAATGATTACAACATAATCAGCTTCCGCAGCTTCTTCCATATAATGCGTAGTTAAAAATACAGTCATATTTTCATCTTTGCGGAAACTTGATACAACACTCCAAATAAGTCGGCGTGTCTGTGGATCAAGCCCGGTTGTTGGCTCATCAAGAATAAGGATTTTAGGTTTATGAAACAAAGCCCTTGCAATGTCAATTCTTCGGCGTTGGCCTCCTGATAATTTGCCAACGGTGCGCTTCAATAAATTTTCAAAATCTAATATTTTCGCAAGTTCCGCAAGCCGTTTCTTAAACTCCATTCCAGTAATGCCATATAAAGCGGCACGGCTTTCCAAATTATCATAAACAGAAAGGGCGGAATCTAAGACAGATGATTGAAAAACTACGCCCAGTTCACGCTTAATATAGTCCATATCCTTATCTAAATCGTGTTCATCAATAAAAACGCTTCCACTGTCTTTCGATAGTTGTCCACACATAATATTGATTGTAGTTGACTTTCCTGCCCCGTTGATACCAAGAAAAGCGAACAGCTCTCCTTTTTTAACACGAAAGCTCAAATTATGAACAGCGTTTACACTTTCAAAACTTTTGTTAAGATTATTGATTTGAATAATATTGCTCATTCGATTTCCCCCTGTATCATCGGCTTTAATCTTGCATTTCTCTGTTTTGCGTGAGAAAAGCATACCACAAAACAGAGCGAAAAGCCAGCATTTTCAATGGCTTCCGGATAGTCTTCTTTGCTTAGACTGCGCCCAATCCTGTCACCGGGCGGTGGGCTTTCGGCTGCTCGATTTGTAGTCCATCCATGAGCCAGAGGTACTGCTGCAAGGTTAACGTCTTTACCTCGGATCCTAAGCGCGACCATTGATACGCTTTGCTCCAGCCATCTGTACAGCAGGATGAAGCCATCCTTTTCCCGGCACAAACCCTTGATACAGTCTCGCCGTCGTCCGCAGAACAGAAACAGCACATTGGTAAACGGATCCAACTCAAATTGCTGCTGGACGAGCCGTGCAAGGTCATCTATGATTGCCGATACGCAGTGTTGCGGAATGTTTCGCGACGTTCCTCCGCTATTATTTCATGACTGCCTATGAGCGGTTAGATTTTACGCTTGCCGCGGAACAATGAGGACGGTTCATCATCCAGATAATCACCGGATAGCAAATAGATTTTTCGGAAGCGAAAAGACTTTCACGATTCCCGCCGGCTTTAATCGGAGCGCTCGTTTTTAGGGCATCTTACAATCTCTCGACCGCAAGAGTCACCGGGTCAATCACAATGATAGCCTTCCTGCTCCTGCCCCGTGCATAGGTCACGGTTTTTCCTGTCCCGCTGGATCTGCCATCCCATACCGCAATAATGAAGTCGGCGTGATCGACCATAAATACATACGATTTATATAGGACAGAGCTTTTGAGATATTGTCGAAGTTAACCTGAATTGGTGGTGGAATAAATGACAAAGCTAAAAAACTGGATATGGATAGGTTTAGTATTAGTATTGTCAATTGGAGTATCTACTATATTATTTAAAAGCGCTTTCTTCGATATAAGCAAGTTTGAAGAATTGGCTCCGGATTTTCATTATAATGCAATATCTATGTCCGCGATAATTGGAGGCTTTTTATTTACAGGGATTAGCATTCTGATTTCTGTGATTGACAAAGAGCGCATTGAACGATTATGGAATAACAGCTATTTAGACAGTCTCTATCGGCCAGCCTTCGTGGGAATGATTGCAAATATCATCACGATTATTGTTGCGTTTTCATTAGTCTTTTTAGACATTCCCTCAAAAGCGGAAGACATCTTTGTTGAGATCGAAATTGCAGCACTAATAATTGGTGTTGTATTCTTTGCGTGGTGTATAAAGTACTTGTTGTTTATAATTTCTAAGCTTAAAACCGAAAAATAAATTTGAGATTGTTGCGAGTCCCTACTGTTCACACAAGAGTTTCAAAATCCGGGTTGACATCTGCTCGGATTTTGATTATACTATGCTTAACCCGAATTGGAGGTTGAATGACATGAAACAACTGGGTACGCGTCTTCGCGCATTGCGGGAAGGCATTGGTTTATCCCAATCAAAATTTGCCGACGTGATCGGTTCTACGCAGTCCAGCATCAACCGTTATGAAAATGGTCAGGCAACGCCGACAGTTGAGCTTCTGCGCAAGTATGCGGACTACTTTGATGTCTCAATGGACTATATTTTTGCCCGCTGCGATGATCCGCATGGAAAGCTGTATGAGGCAAAACCTCCGGTTGACGCGAACAATCCTGAACTGCGGAAGTTCGTTGAGATGTGCTTCGATCCGGAATCACCGATGAACGAAAAGTTGAAAGAAGCAATGCTGAAAATGCTTGGGGAGGCGAAGACATGAGCAACGAATTAACCCATAATCCGGGACAGTTTAACGAGGTCATCCACATCATTGACAACGCCCGCAGCCGCGCCATGAAAGCGGTCAATGCAGAGCTTATTCAGATGTATTGGGAAATCGGCGCTTATGTCAGCGATAGAGTGAAGGATGGCGGCTGGGGAAAAAGCGTGGTTGCCAATTTCTCTGAGTTTCTGCAAGCGCATTATCCGGGAACAAAGGGATTTTCTGCGCAGAACATCTGGCGTATGAAGCAGTTTTATGAGACTTATTGTGACAACGAAAAACTCTCACCACTGGTGAGAGAAATTCCATGGACAAGCAATCTGCTGATTATGACTGGCTGCAAGACCGATGAGGCTCGTGAGTTTTATCTTCGCCTGTGCATTGCAAATCGTTACACAAAACGCGAATTGGATCGTCAGATCGGCAGTATGCTGTATGAGCGGACGATGATCTCTCACGAAAAACATAAGGATTTGCTTGCTGGGAACGGCGGACTTGCGGCTTTGCGTGATTCCTATGTGTTTGAATTTCTCGACCTTGAGGAACCGTACAAGGAAAAGGATTTGCGGCATCAGATTGTCTCGCATCTGAAAAATTTCATTTTAGAGTTTGGACATGATTTCACTTTTGTTGGCGAAGAATACCGCGTTCAGGTCGGCAACACGGATTTCTTCATTGATTTGCTGTTCTATAACCGTGCATTGTCCTGCCTTGTTGCAATCGAATTGAAAATTGATACCTTCCGACCTGAACATCTGGGACAGCTCAATTTTTATTTGGAAGCACTTGACCGTGATGTAAAGAAACCAAATGAAAATCCGAGCGTTGGTTTAGTCCTCTGTACCGGCAAGGATGATACCGTAGTCGAATACGCGCTCAGCAGGTCTATGTCTCCGACAATGGTCGCAGATTACACATTGCATCTGCCTGATAAAGCTATCCTGCAAAACAAGCTGCGTGAACTGACAGAGCTTGCGTTGGAAAGCGGCGAAGGCAACGAGGGTGATGAAGAATGAACGCTGTCATCTATGCCCGCTATTCCTCTGATAGCCAGCGCGAGGAATCCATTGAAGGTCAGCTCCGCGAGTGCCGGGAATATGCTGAACGCAACAACATGACCATTGTTGGAACGTATATTGACCGGGCTTTATCTGCAAAAACAGCAGATCGACCGGAGTTCCAGCACATGATCAAGGATAGCGCAAAAGAGTTGTTCGAGATTGTGCTTGTATGGAAGCTCGACCGCTTTTCCCGCGACCGTTACGACAGCGCTCACTACAAGCACATTCTGAAAAAGAACGGCGTAAAGGTTATTTCTGCGAAAGAGCATATCTCTGAAGGCCCGGATGGTATTATTCTGGAAGCAATGCTGGAGGGCTATGCTGAGTTCTATTCTGCTGAGTTATCAGAGAAGATCCATCGTGGGCAGAAAGAGAATGCATTGAAAGGAAAAAACAACGGCGGTGGCGTTCCGCTTGGCTATCTGTTGGACAAGAAAGCGCAGAAGCTTGTGATCGATCCTACGACTGCGCCATTAGTGGTTGAGGTATTTGAGAAGTATGCTGACGGCAAATCGGTTCGTTCTATTGTTGAGGATTTCAATGCCCGCGGACTTAAAACGAAAAGGGGACAGCCGTTCAATATCAATAGTTTCAGCTCTCTGCTGAAAAACCGCAAATACATTGGCGAGTACCGTTATCAGGATGTTGTGATTGAGGGCGGCGTTCCTGCTATCGTTCCGGAAGACCTGTTCAACCGTGTGCAGGAACGCATGGAGAAGAACCGCCATGCTCCCGCAATGGCAAAAGCAAAAGAGGACTATCTGCTGACAACAAAGCTGTTCTGCGGCAAGTGTGAACGCATGATGGTCGGTGAAAGCGGTACGAGTCATACCGGCGCTATGCACTATTATTACAAATGCAGCGGTGCGAAGCGCCTGAAGGATTGCGACAAGAAGGCTGTTCGCAAAGACTGGATTGAGCGTGTTGTTGTCCGCCTGACCATGCAGCGCGTCATGGATGAAGAAAAGATCAACAGGCTCATTGATGCAATTCTTGTTATGCAGGAGCAGGAAGACACAACAACCCCTGCGCTTCGCTCACAGCTTGCGGAAATCGAGTCCTCCATTGGAAACATTCTGAAAGCAATCGAGCAGGGCATTTTCACGCCGTCCACTAAACAGCGGCTTGATGAGCTGGAAGCACGGAA
>DPGF01000078.1:0-40955 GCA_003522105.1 Oscillibacter sp. | reverse complement strand
CGCGAACAGATGACGGCATGGTTTGAGCAGTTCCGTCATGGCGATCCAGCAAACCGTGATTTTCAGAAACGCCTGATTGATACATTTGTAAACGCCGTGTATGTGTTCGATGATAAACTGGTCTTGACCTACAACTATCAACATGGGACGCAGACGATCTCGCTTGAAGAGATCGAGTCGGCGCTGAGTTCGGATTTTGATGGGGCTACTCCACCATAAGGTGGCAACAATTTGGATATTTTAAGCGCAACGCTTAGAATACCAAAGGGTTGCCACCTTTTTTTCTTTCAAATTCCGCACTCAGAAAAAAGATATTTTCGCGTTATTTTGGTAACCGGGGAGATTCGAACTTCCCCTTTCACGGATTCAAAGGCAATATCCTGAGAAGCGCCCTTTTTGCGGGCGCAGAATAGAGCAATTTTTCCTCAAAATTTCATACGATCTTTCAGGCGTCTGTTTGTTGGTTTCGTCGAAGCCATCAAATAGGCGCCCTTTTTCATTTCACAACTTGATCCGTCAACCGGCCGGAGCATTTTTAGGATGTTCCGGCTTATTTTTTGCTTACGAGGAGGACTTCACAATGAACGATCAGAACGAAACCGCACAACTCCGTTTCCTTGAAGAAACCGTCATTCGGCTGCGGCAGAACGGTTTTACGGTAGAACCGATCGAGGATCACCACCTGCCCGTCTGCTGGGAAAAATGGCGTCTCTGCCGTATCTCCGGCAGGGGCAGCGTGCTGTACCGGCAGGAGCGTGCCGCCCCCGGTGCGCAGGATGCGCTGCAAACCGTGATCGACACCGCCAAAATGACTTCGGAATACATGGCAATTCTGGAAACCGCGCCGCGGCTCAAAGCCAGCGGACTGGATGGCGACTACCGCGTCCTTGCGGACTTCGGCAGCGCGGTGCTGGCGGGCCACCCCACCGAGCGAGGCGTCCAGTTTGTGACCTGGGAGTGGGACTTCGACCGAGAGGGCGTCCATCACGGGCACTATTTTCAGCAGGATTACGACGCCGCCAAGCGGGATTTCACCGTGCGCGGCGGGCTTGTTCAAAAAGACGCCCTTTTTGAGCCGGAGCAGCTTGCGGAGATCTACCGCGCGCTAAGGTTCGTCCGTGAGCAGGATGAAACGATTTCCTTCGGACGGGATCGGGAGCTGGTGGAGCTGATGGAACAGGTCGGCGGACTGCTGCCTCCGAATGTGCCGCGGCAGCGGGATGCGCCGGAACAGAGCGGCATGACAATGAAATAAGTATCCACGCAGGCCGGACAGAAATGTCCGGCATTTTTTATTTTAACAGGAGGAAAAGATGATGGAAATTTACGGCACGATTCAATTCAGACTCATTCTCCCGCATATCCCCGGCTTTCGGCAGGAGCCGCTGCCGGCGCCTGTTTGCAGCCATTCGCCGGAGTGTAACGGCTGCCCCTACTATGCCTTTGAGTATCTCGCTCCCCATTTGGACGGGTTAGAGATCAGCCTCAACAAGCTCAATGACCTCGCCGCACTTCTGGCGACGCTGGACGAGGTACAGGAGGCAGCCTTTGACGGTTTCCTGCGTATGTAACATGGTAGCGAATATGCAGAGCCATTGCAACGGTGATGTTACTTATAGCTATCGTATTTATCTCTTATGCTCTAACACATTTGGGGCTGGCAGCGTATTTTGTATTGGAAATTTCGAAGTGAGTGTTGCTGAGATGATCGCGTTTTATAAATGATACGCAGCGATCATAGCCCTGCTATTTTGCGTATGCTTTGCTTCAGAACACAGGTAGGGTTATTTACGGATACTGCTGCCTATCCTTGAAAATGGTAAGAAATGACTGCATCGATTAAGATCAATACAGTCGAGGCTTTGACGCGCCACTTGATTATTCCGGCTTTTTTGATAGAATATCACAGGACAGATGCCAAGCGGATATGGGACGTGGGTGGGATGGTGACGGACACCATGCCGTGCCGCGTCACAATATGCTTATTACAGATTATCGCTTAGATGGGGTTGGTGAGGGTATGAAGTACAAAATTGCGATTTGCGACGACTCCGGTGCGGACAGGCAATATGTTTTGAATATGGTGCGCGCCTGGGCTTCGTCCGCCGGTCACACGGTGCATATCGACGATTTTCCCTCCGCTGAGAGCTTCCTGTTCCGCTACGCCGAAGAAAGCGACTACGACATTCTCCTGCTGGATATCGAAATGGGCGCGATGGACGGCGTCACGATGGCAAAAGCGCTTCGCAAGAGCAACGACACGGTGCAGATCATTTTCATCACCGGCTACTCCGATTATATTTCAGAGGGCTACGAGGTGGCGGCGCTCCACTATCTGATGAAGCCCGTGAAGGAAGAAAAGCTCCGGTCGGTGCTGGACCGCGCCGTGGAAAAGCTAACGAAAAACGAACGGGTCTTGCATTTCGAGTCCGGCGGAGAAATGGTGCGTGTGCCGATTTATCAGATTCGATATGCAGATGTGTTCGGCAACTATGTGACCGTTCACGCGCGAACGGATGTGACGGTGAAAATGACATTGGGCGAGCTTGAAAAGCAGCTCGACGAGCGTTTTTACCGCGTGGGGCGCTCTGCACTCGTGAATCTGACGCAGATCAACCGCGTCACCAAGACGGAGATCCGGCTGAGCGACGGAACCGCCATCCCGCTGCCGCGGGGCGCGTATGAGGGCGTCAACCGTGCCATTATCAACATGAGGTAAGGCGTATGGGCTTGTTTGCAAAGAAAATCGAAAAGCAGATCGCCTCCTATCAGCAGGAACTGATCGAAACGCATTACCGCGAAGTAGACAATATGTACCGCCAGATCCGCGGCTGGCGGCACGACTACCGCAACCATATCCAGACCATGAAGGCCTACGCTGCCGCGCAGGACTGGGACGCCATCCAAAACTACCTCGACCTGCTGGACACCGATCTGCAAACCGTGGACACGGTCATCAAGACCGGCAATCCCATGACCGACGCCATCTTGAACTCCAAAATCTCCCTTGCAAAGGCAAAGGGCATTGAGGTAGCGGCGGATGCCCACATCCCCGTCCAGCTGAAGTCCTCGGAGATCGATCTCTGCTGCATCCTCGGCAATCTCTTCGACAACGCCATTGAGGCCAGCATGAAGCTGCCGGAGGATAAGCGCCTCATCCGGGTCTATATGGATATGAAAAACACCCAGCTCTACATCTCCTTCACCAATTTTACCGCCGGGAAGAAAATGCAGAAGGATGGAGGGCTGTTCCGCAGCACCAAGGGCGAGGGGCATGGCTTTGGCCTTGTTCGCATCGACGCCATCGTGGAGCGGCTGGACGGATACATCAGCCGCAACAGCGAGGACGGTGCATTCACCACCGAAATACTGCTTCCGCAGGAGTGAAAGCTGCAATTCATCCCCCGGAAAAAGCGATTCGTCCCCGGAGTCAACCGGGGACGATTTTTTCTGCTATGTTATGCGCGTGAGGTGAGGGAAAATGAACGTGAAGAAAAAGCCAAAATACAACATGGTACAAAATATCGCATGGATGATCCATCTTGCATGGAGGGTGCGTAAAAGGGTGCTGCTGTTCTGCGTCCTTTCAGCTCTCGTTGAAGTGCTTTATCATCTGACCCAACTCTATATCGCACCGGAAATTTTGCAATTGGTGGAAAACCACGCATCGCTGGGGGAACTTCTACTGACGATCCTCTTATTTACGGCGGCGTTGTTCATAACGCTTGGACTCAAGGAATATCTCTCTTCCTGCGCGCCTCATCCGCAAATCGATGTGCGGGCGGCGATCATCGGAATGGTCACGAAAAAGGCGAACACCACCTCGTTCGTGAATACCGTTGACGCAGCGTATATCAAGCTGCGGGAAAAGGCACACAACAACTGCTCCAACAACCGCTCCGCGACCGAATACATTTGGCAGGGGCTTACGAACCTGCTGGAAAATGTGGGCGGGTTTCTTGTGTACCTGACGATCCTTTCCCATTTGAGCGCAGCGCTGATTCTTGTTGTGATACTGACTTGCCTGGCAGGTTTCTTTGTTTCCAAGCGCACCAGCGACTGGATGTACGGACATCGTGAAGATGAGATGGTCTACTATACAAAGAAAAGCTACATTTTGGAAAAGTCGCAATCTACCGTCCTTGCAAAGGATATTCGTGTTTTCGGCCTGCAAAACTGGCTCAATGAGCTTTTGGAGCAGGCG
This sequence comes from Oscillibacter sp., assembly GCA_003522105.1. Classification (GTDB taxonomy): domain Bacteria; phylum Bacillota; class Clostridia; order Oscillospirales; family Oscillospiraceae; genus Hominicoprocola. The sequence goes on along the minus strand of DPGF01000078.1, from coordinate 36,751 downwards.
CATGATGTGTATCTTGATTTTAGGCTGAAGGTGGAGAAAAAGTGGCTTGCCGCGGATATCACGGAAGCGATGCTGACGATGGCGCGAAACGGCATTGCCTATGTCTACCTCATTCGCATGGCGCTGAACGAAGGGTTGAGCGTATCGGAATTTCTCCTGTACTTCACGGCGATCTCCACATTTACCACATGGGTCACGGGCATCCTTCGGGATATGTCCAGATTGTATAAGGACAGCCTCGATATCTCCATTGTCAGGGAATATCTGGAATTTCCGGAGCCTTTTCAGTTTGAAGGAGGCGATGCCGTTCCTGAGGCGGATTCCTATGAACTGGAGCTGGAGCATGTTTCGTTTCGCTATCCCGGCGCAGACCACGATACCATCTATGATCTGAGCCTTGTCATCGCCCCCGGTGAAAAGCTGGCGGTCGTCGGGCTGAACGGCGCGGGCAAATCCACACTTGTCAAGCTCCTTTGCGGCTTATTTGACCCCACGGAGGGGCGGGTGCTGCTGAACGGTAAGGATATCCGGGAATTCAACCGCAATTCCTACTACGAACTGTTCAGCGCGGTGTTTCAGGAGTTTTCCGTCATGGATGTGACAGTGGCGGAGAACATCGCGCAAACGACGGTGGGAATTGACGATGAAAAGGTCAATGCCTGCGTTGAAAAAGCTGGATTGACCAGTGCCATTCAAGCACTCCCCAAGGGGCTTGATACCCATGTCGGCAGAAATGTATTTCTGGACGGCGTGCTCTTTTCCGGCGGCCAGACCCAGCGGCTGATGCTGGCAAGAGCGCTTTATAAGGACGGACCTATCCTCATTCTGGACGAGCCTACGGCGGCGCTGGACCCCATTGCGGAAAACGATATTTACCAAAAGTACAGCGATATGACGGCGGGTAAGACCTCCGTGTTCATCTCCCACCGGCTGGCGTCCACCCGCTTTTGTGACCGCATCATCTTTATTGCGGATGGGAACATCGCGGAGGAAGGAACTCATGAAAGCCTTCTGGCGCGGGGCGGTGAGTATGCAAAGCTGTTTGAAGTGCAGAGCCGTTATTATCGGGAAGGGAGGGCGTTTTGATGAAAACAAAATTCTCTCGCGTCTTAGCCGTTCATAAGCGCGGCTTGCGGGAATTGCACAAGGTTAGCCCGAAGCTCTTTCCCGTCATGACGCTCTCCGCCGTTGTTTCGGCCGTCATCCCCTATGTTACGGTCTATTTTTCTGCAAAAATCCTGACGGAGCTGGCCCTTTTGCGCAGAACCGACGTCCTGTGGCAATGGGTCGTCGCGGGAGTCGCCGCCATGGGCTTTCTCGGAATCATTCATGCTTTTCTCCAGCGGCGCTATGAAACGCTCGTGAGCGATGTGTGCGGCCGCAAGGAGATACTGTTCTGCCGGAAGGCATTCTCTCTTGATTATGCGGATGTTGACCGGCAGGAAAATCTCAACCTGCGCAATCAGATCACGCAGAATGAGAACTGGGCGGGGTGGGGACTGTCCAAGGTGCCGGAATTTTATGAAACCTGCGTCAGAAGTGTGATTGGTATAATGAGCGGCATTGCCCTGACAGTTTCTCTCTTCACCTCTCCTGTCCCCGAGAGCGCGGGATGGCTGACGGTGCTCGATCATCCGCTGTTTGTTGCGCTGTTTGCCGTTGTGATGATCGGGGTCAGCCTGCTGGCGGGCAAGCTCTATGCAAAGTCTGTCGGTTATTGGAGCGGCGTATCGGAGGAGGCCACCTTCGGAAACCGCGTCTATTCCTTCTTCGGCTTTATCGGGATGCAAAAGGAGCGGGCAGCGGAGATCCGTATGTATCGGCAGCAGGAGCTTGTCGATGCGTACTGGTACGGCAGCGGGGAGAACTATTCGGGAAAAGCAAATGTGTTCGGCGCAGAAGGCGTCATGGGAAAGCTGGCGCAGGGCCCGATGGGTATTTACGCCGGACTTGGTGTGTGCGTGTCTACGCTGATTACCGGATTTGTATATGTCTTCACCTGCCTGAAGTCCTGGGGCGGTGCGTTCGGTGTGGGCAGCATTACCCAGTATGTGGGCGCGGCCACTGCGCTGGCGGCCAATGTATATGCCATTCTGGAAGTCTGCGGCGCGATGAAGACCAATGCGGAATATCTGGAGAAAACCTATCAATATCTCGACATTCCAAATTCCATGTATCAGGGGAGTCTCACCACCGAAAAGCGGTCGGATCGTCAGTATGACGTGGAGTTTCGGGATGTGTCCTTCCGTTATCCCGGCTCGGACATCTGGGCGCTGCGCCATGTGAATATGAGGTTCAAGGTTGGAAAAAGGCTTGCCATCGTGGGCGAAAACGGCAGCGGCAAGACCACCTTCATAAAGCTCCTGTGCCGCCTGTACGACCCGCAGGAGGGGCAGATTTTGCTCAACGGCATCGACATCCGCAAGTACCGCTATGATGATTACATGGGCATATTTTCCGTGGTATTTCAGGATTTCCAGCTCATCTGCCAGCCCTTGGGCAACAATGTGGCGGGCAACATGGAATATGACCGTGACCGGGCAAAGAAGGCTCTGATCGATGCAGGCTTCGCAGACCGTCTTGCAGCGATGGAAAAGGGTCTGGACACCATGCTTTACAAAAATCTCTCCGAGGACGGTGTCGAGGTTTCCGGCGGCGAGGCGCAGAAGATCGCCATTGCCCGCGCGCTCTATAAGGACGCGCCCTTCATCATCCTCGACGAGCCAACGGCGGCGCTGGACCCCATCGCCGAGGCGGAGATCTACAGTAAGTTCGATGAGATCGCAGGCAATAAGACTGCCATCTATATCTCCCACCGCCTGTCCTCCTGCAAATTCTGCGACGAGATAGCTGTGTTCCACGAGGGCGCGGTCATTCAGCAGGGTAGTCACGCCGAATTGCTCGCCGATCGGGGCGGCAAATACTACGCGCTCTGGAACGCACAGGCGCAGTATTATACGGAGTGAAGTGTATGTAGAGCAGTTCTCACTTTTGAGAACTGCTCTACAGCATCGTCACACGGCAGATCACAACTTCGGCAGGGACGCCGCCATTGGGGGGACACCCACACGGCATATGGCGGTGCCATGCGCGGCGAAAGCCGTGGCTGCATTCTTCTCTCGACGAACAGGCCGATTCCTGCTATACTGAAGAAAAAAACTATCTCAGGAGAGCGAGTGCGATGAAGAAAATACTCTTTGTGTGCCTGGGCAACATCTGCCGCAGCCCGATGGCGGAGTTCGTGATGAAGGACTTGGTGAAGAAGGCTGGGCTGGCATCACAATTTCATATCGAGTCGGCAGCGACCAGCCGGGAGGAGATCGGCAACCCGGTTTATCCTCCGGCGCGACGCAAGCTATCCGAGCATGGAATTTCCTGCGGCGGTCACGCGGCGCGGCAGCTTACGAAGCGGGACTACGACGAATACGATCTGCTGATCGGCATGGACAGCGCAAACCTCAAGAATATGCAGCGCATCTGCGGCGGCGATCCTGGCAGCAAGCTGCACCTCTTGATGGACTACACCGACCGCCCCGGCGATGTTGCCGACCCGTGGTACACCGACAATTTCGAGGCAACGTGGCAGGATGTGCTGGCGGGCTGTCAGGGACTTTTCAAAGAATTGACCCACGATAAGACCTGAATGGGAGGCGAGAGCAGATGAATGGAAAAATCGTTGTAAACGGTGCTGAGATCACGGTTACTACCATCGAAGATAAGGATTACATGTCTCTGACAGATATGCTCAAGGCTCAGAGATGGTGACTTTTTTATCTCCGACTGGCTGAGAAACAGAATCACAAAAATAAAGAAATCCCGTGCAATAAATCGTCCTTTCCGTGCATTACATGGATGACAGGAGAAAAAAGCCCATGCTCAGTATGCTGATGACAACCGAATATGCGCCGGCAGAGGATCGGCACGAGCTGCAGCAGTTGTTGGTTCACATTGCCGGCGGTGAGCGTGAAGCGCTCGCGGAGCTGTATCAGCGCACGAGATCGGCGGTGTACGGCTTAGCGCTGTCGTACCTCAAAAACGCGCACGACGCGCAGGATCTCACACAGGACGTCTATGTGCAGGTGTGGGACTACGCGGCGCAGTACCGTCCCACCGGCTCGCCGATGGGGTGGCTGCTGACCGTATGCCGCAACCTGTGTCTGATGCGCCTGCGGCGCGAGGAGCGCCATGCCGCGCTCAGCGAGGAGGAGTGGGACGCCATTCCCGCACAGGAATGCGGTTTGAACGCCGATGAGCGCACGCTGCTGCAAGGCGCGCTGGCAAGCCTCGCTGACGAGGAACGGCGCATGGTGCTGCTTCACGCGGTCACGGGCATGAAGCATCGGGAGATCGCGGCGCTGCTGGAGCTGCCGCTTCCCACCGTCCTGTCGAAATATCACAGAGCATTGAAAAAGATGCGAATTTTTCTGGAAGGAGATGACGCCCGATGACCAATGAAAAAATGGAGCAGAGACTGGCTGCGGCGCTTGAAAAGACCGTGCCGGACGATGTGAGCGGCGTTCTCTCCCGCTGTGAAGCGCGGAAAGGAACGGTAATCAACATGGAAACGAAGAAAACAACAAAGAGAAGATGGACATCGCTCATTGCCGCCTGCCTTGCGGTAATGCTGCTCGGCGGCGGACTCTTCTACCAGCGGGCGAACGCGGTCGCGTCCGTGGTGTCGTTGGATGTGAACCCGAGCATTGAGCTGAAAGTGAATCGGAGTGAAAAGGTACTTGTCTGCACGCCGCTCAACGAGGATGCAAAAGCCATCCTTGCGGATATGAGTAATGGTGCCGACCTCAAGGGCGCAAAGCTCGACGTGGCGGTGAACGCCATCGTGGGCAGCCTTGTGCGAAACGGCTATCTCGACAGCATTTCCTCCGCCATCATGATCTCGGTGGAGGATAAGGATACCGTCCGTGCGGAAAAGCTCCAGCGTGAGCTGACGAGCGCTGTGGACGGCGTTTTGCAGACCAGCGAAGCAAAGGCCGCTGTTCTGACGCAGACGCTGACGCAGGACGCGGCGCGGGAGCAGCAGGCGCGGGAAAATAACATTTCTACCGGCAAAGCGGCACTGGTGAACTGCGTCCTCGCCATCAACCCGTCGCTCAAGTTTGACGCGTTGGCAAAGCTCTCGGTCGAAGAACTCAAGGACCTTGCCGAAGCGGGCGCGCCTGCCATGCCCATCGGTAAAGAGGCCGCGGCCTACGCCGCGGAGCAGTATGCCGGGACAACAGCGCTCGACTCCGTCACGGCGGAGGTCGATTCCGAGCTCGACGAATCCCCTGCACACTACGAAGTAGAGCTGCAAACGGCATGGGGCGAGTTCGAGTATCTAGTGGACGCCTACACGGGGAAGGTGCTCAGCGGACAGAAGAACTTGCTGACTGCCGCTTCCACGCCAAATGAGACAACGAAGCCCTCTGATCAGAGGCCCGATCCGTCCGGAACAGCGCAGGACATTGGCCATGCCAAGGCGAAGTCCATTGCCCTGAACCACGCAGGCGTGAGCGAAAATGAAGCGTATGACATGGAGATCGAGCTGGACGACGAGGACGGCACGCTCGTCTACGAGGTCGAGTTCAAATCCGGCAATATGGAATATGACTACGAGATCAACGCCGCCTCCGGTGCCATTCTCAAGCACGAGGCGGAGATAGACGACTGACACGATCGTCAAAAAATAATTTAGAAAAATATCCGAATTGAAGCCGCCTGCCAAAAACCGTCTCAAGCAATATGCTTGAGACGGTTTTTGGTATATGGTCAGCAATGGCGTGAACACCGGGGAGAAAACCATTCCGCTGATGGCGTATTGTTACTCCGTTGAATGCGTATCCTGCACCTTTTGTTCTTCATCGGTGTCGTAGGAGTAAGGGGCTCCCGGTTCTCCGGCCACGCCCCATGCCAGCTTAAAGCCTGCCGTGAAGCTCATCAGCGTGGCCTCCTCCAGTTAATATATTCTGTGCGTTCAGCAGACGGAGCAGCTTCTTGCATTTCTCATCATTCGTTCCCTCGCGCACCTCCTCGCGGGCGGCAGTGAGCCGGATTGACGAAGTGTTTCCATCGTACTATAATATTCCCAAATTGCACTTTATTGCTTACGATACGGAGGCGCGTCATGAACCGCGATTTAACACGAGGCCCTGTCACCAAGTCGATGCTGCTGTTTGCCATTCCCATGATTTTGGGGGATCTGTTGCAGCAGTGCTATAACATCGCCGACACGCTGATCGTCGGGCAATTCCTCGGGCGCGATGCGCTTGCAGCGGTCGGCTCAGCCTTTACGCTGATGACCTTTCTGACCTCCATCATCCTCGGCCTGTGCATGGGGAGCGGCGCACTGTTTTCCATGCGCTTTGGGCAGCGGGATGAGAAGGCTCTTTGCGAGAACCTCTGTGCATCGTTTTTCTTTATCGCGCTCGTCACCGTACTTCTGAACATCTTGTCGTTTGCCTGTCTGGACGGGCTTCGCACCTTCCTCCGGGTTCCTGCCGAGGTGTGGGGCGATATGCGCGAATACCTGTTTGTGATTTTCATGGGCATTCCCGCCGTTTTCCTTTATAACTACTTCGCCTCTTTTTTACGGGCGATCGGCAATTCCGTCATCCCGCTGGGCTTTTTGGCTGCTTCCGCTGTGCTGAATATCGCCCTCGATCTCTGGTTTGTCATCGGGTTAAATAGAGGCGTTGCCGGAGCCGCGGAGGCGACGGTGATCGCTCAGTATGTTTCGGGGGTCGGCATCGCCGTTTTCACCCTTGCGCGCTTCCCGCAGGTGCGCTCGATCTGGAAGCTCCGCTGCCTGCGGCGCGGACGTATTCAGGAGATCGTCTCCTTCTCTACGCTGACCTGCGTGCAGCAATCGGTCATGAACCTCGGCATCCTTATGGTACAGGGACTGGTCAACAGCTTCGGCCCCATTGTGATGGCCGCCTTTGCCGCCGCTGTAAAAATCGATGCCTTTGCTTATATGCCGGTGCAGGACTTCGGCAACGCCTTTTCCACCTTTATCGCGCAGAATTACGGCGCAAAAGAGAGCGAACGGATACGCGCGGGGCTGAAAAGCGCCGCGTGCATTTCCATGGCCTTCTGTGTGGTCATATCCGCGCTCGTCTTCGTATTTGCAAGACCTCTTATGGCGATTTTTGTGGACGCCGGAGAAACCGAAGTCATTCTGGAAGGCGTGCGGTATCTGCGCATCGAGGGCGCGTTTTACTGCGGCATCGGCTGCCTGTTCCTGCTCTATGGCTTGTATCGTGCGTTGGGGAGACCGGGCATGAGCGTGGTGCTTACGGTCGTCTCGTTGGGCACCCGTGTCGCGCTTGCCTATCTGCTGTCCGCGATCCCTGCTATCGGCGTCATCGGCATCTGGTGGTCGGTCCCGATCGGCTGGGCCTTGGCAGACCTGACGGGCCTATTCTATTACAAAGCCCGAAAGAAAGAGCTTCTTGCTTGAACCGTGGCAGAAGTGCATGCCTTTTTTTCATTCAACGCCCTTCCGATTGGCTCGAAAAGGGGATTGCCGCAGCGGGCTGCGGGGCGCAGTGAAAAGGAACGGTGAAGGGCGGCAAGGGTCAATGATTAAGGAAGTCTCGCAGGCTGACGGCTGTTTTGCCGCGGATGCCGTGCGTGGTCTCGGCGTGGTAGAGCGAGCTGATGATCGCCTCCTCGACCGCTTCAACAGAGGCCTCAAACACCTTGTCGATGCTCTCATCGTAGAACATTCGGCAGGTCAGAATATCGTGGCCGCTGTCATGCGGAATGCGGTTGGCCGTGGTGAAGGCGATCGCGATATCGCCGCTGCCGTTGCCGCAGAACGATCCCACGCGTCCGAGCGAGATCATAGCGCGCTTGGCCACGCGTCCGAGCTGCCGCTCGGAAAGAGGGATATCCGTTGCCAGGATCATGATGATGGAGCCGCGGTCTTTCACGTCGGAGACGTGGGCCTTGCTTGTGTCGTAATGTTGACCACCGATCACAAGGTTGCCGGGCGCTCCGAAGTTTGACATGACGAGCGCACCGAACGTATATTTTGCGCCGTCGATCTCCAACACGCGCGAAGCGGAGCCGATACCGCCCTTGAGCCCGAGACAGCGCATGCCGTTTCCGCCGCCGACGCAGCCCTCGGCAAAATCCTGCGCTGCTGTTTCAATGGCATTGCGGACGTCCGATTCCTGCACATGCATGCCGCGGATATCGTTGAGCGAACTGTCGTTGCACTCGGTAACAAGGCAGTTGACGGTGCCGGTAGTCACCCCAATGTCAGGATTTTGCTCCAGCATGTATTTGCACAGGGCCGTATAGGCGGTCCCGATGCTCATCGTGTTGGTCAGAATAATGGGGGTCTCTATCGTGCCGAGCTCCTGCACCTGCAAAAGGCCGATGCTCTTGCCAAAGCCGTTGATGACGGCGCAGGCGGCCATGACCTTGTCGCGGAACAGATTGCCCCCGTGTGGAAGCACTGCCGTTACGCCCGTGTGGATATCCTTCGCCGGATCGGTCAGCGTGGTATGACCGACCAATACCCCCGGCACGTCCGTGATGAGATCCTTTTCGCCGCAGGGCCACTTGGCGTGCAGGTCAAGACTTTTTACATGATGAATTCCCATATATCGGATTCCTTTCTTTTGGCAGCAGCCGCGGCAATTTTTGCCGCGGCTGCCTTTTTGATTCCGTTGGTGAAGCGATGCCGCTTATCACTTGTTGACGCAGGTGTCGGCGAAGCTGAAGCCGTTCTTCATCTGTTCGCTGGCGCTGCGCAGAACCTTGTTGAGGATCTGCGTGCTCTCCTTCTGCGCCATGGCGCAAAGCTCGTCGTTCGCCTGCGCGGTGAGTGTGAAATCGCCGCTCTCGCGCATAAGCTTATCATACTTGAGGATGAGCTGGCGGCCGCGGATATTCACCGCGTCCTGATAGCCCCAGACACTCTGAATGCACGAGCCGTAGCACTTGTCGGCCAGCGCGCCGACAAAGCGGCTGACCCAGTAGAGATTGTCCGTTTCGGCGTCGAGCGTCACCTTACTTAAATAGTCCGGCATCTGCGCCACGTTCGTATACACCGGCAGCCATGCGGAAAACGTCGTGGAGCCAAAGCACACCCATTCAATGCCCTTGATCGCGTCAGGCACGTCGCTGCGGATCTGGCAGATCGTCGTTACACCCGTGCGGTTGATGCCGATGGGGCGGTAGATGCAGCTCTTTTCCGCGCTGCGGCCCGCGTAGGGGTCGTAGGGCGTGCCCTGATAGTGGGACGAGAGCAGGTACTGAATATCCTCGGCAGCAACCTTGCGCTCCGGTACATACGACCACGGAATGTCATCGCTCTCGGGCGTGAAGTCCGCGTTTTCCCCGTCCCAGCGGTAGGTGTGCGGTGCAAGAAAGCGTCCCATAAACCATGCGCGCGGCGTGTTGTAGATGTGATCCATATCGCGGTGCGAGCCGAAAATGTCTCTCGGGTTAAATTTGCCGTTCTGGTTCAGATCCAGATGATATTCTGCAATGAACTCTCTGAGGTCCGCCGAGCAGAGGTGGGACTCCTGCGCACCGAAGGCGTCCTCCAGATCGAACGAATCCATACCGAACTGGTTCGGGTTGATGACGACGCGATCCTCGGGGATCTTTTTTGCGATCCAGTGGTGGCCGCCGATGGTCTCCAGCCACCAGACTTCGTTTTCGTCGTTGAAGGCAATGCCGTTGGACTCATAGGTGCCGTATTGCGTGAGAAGCGAGCCGAGACGCAGCACGCCCTCGCGCGCGGAATGAATGTAGGGCAGGACGAGAACGACGATGTCCTCCTCGCCGATGCCGCCGCAGCGTTCCTCCTTGCCGTCCTCGGCCTTTTGCAGTTCGACCATCGGGTCGGCTGCGAGCACGCGCGGGTTTGAGGTCGTGGTCTCCGTTGCGGTCATGCCGACGTTTGCGGCATTGATGCCGGTCGCGGCCCAGATGCCGTGCGTGGGATCCACGCTCGGGCAGGACGTGTAGCGCATGGGGTTCTCCGGCAGTGTGATCTCCACGTGGGACTCTACGCTTTTATAAATCTTCGGCTGCTGGTCGGGCTCGACCACGATCAGCTTTTTCTCATCAAAATGACCGTCGTCCGTCCGTGCGATCATCGTCGAGCGGTCATTGGTCGCCAGCCTGCCGGCCAGCACAGTTGTACAGGGCATATCGTTCGATCTTCCTTTCTCGTTCTGTTTCGCGCAGCTTGCGATTTCTGTCAATTATATGCCGCGAAACGGCTGCTGTAAAGGGGCAGGCGTCCGAAAAGCGCCCGCGCCGCGTTTGGGCGCAGGCGGTTTGTTTTTTACAGCTCGATGGATTCGGGAAATGCTTCCTCGCGCAGGATGCCCCACATCTTGTCGATATAGGAAAGCGTGTAAAAATTTTCGTAGTAGTGATAGAAAAACGCGCCTTTCAGCGTCATTTCGTATGTGCTGCCATGCTCTGTGACAAAGCCGAGGCGCTTTGCAAGCCAAAGCTCCATTCCGTACATCTTCTTGAGCGGCACGCCGAAGAAGGCTTCAAAGTCATCGGCGTTCACTCTTGTGCTGTACGCCGTCCAGAACAGCCAGTAGACCATTCTCTGCCGCCTCGTGAAGCGAAGCGTCAGCGCGGTCGCAAGGCGGCCGGAGTGGATTCTCTCACAGTAGGAGTCCACATCAAAGGTATTGATCTTGAACTGCTCTTTGAAAAGGCTCGTGGCCGAGCAGCCGAAACCGAGGAAGTTATCCCGGGTCATGGACGAGTAGCTTGCGTTCGGCTCGTTTGAGAAGGTCCAGATGGAACTGCGCGGATAGCCCCGGCTCATGCAGTAGCGCGTGATGGCGTCCAGCAGTTCCCGCTTTTCTCTTTTTGGCATCGCCGCAACGCTGCTGTCCGTAAAGGTAAAGTCGATAAACGGATAGATGGCGACGTGATTTGCCCCCAGTGAGAAAGCCGCGTCGATGTCGGCACGCAGATCTTCAAAGGTCTGCCCCGGCAAGGCAAAGATGAAGTCCATCGAAACTGTTTCAAAGGGGACTGCCGCGAGAGCCGCCGCCATTGCCGCGGTATCGACTGTCTTTCTGCCGAGAATTTTTTGATACTTGTCCGAAAAAGACTGAATGCCGATGCTGATCTTTGTCACGCCCGCTTCCTTCAGCGTTTGCAGCGTCTCGACCGTCACATTGTCGGGGTGAAGCTCAAGGCCGATCCCCTCGGTGATGATGAAGTGCTCGCCGAGCGCATCTATGATCTCTTTGATACGATTTGCCGCAAGCGCGGGCGTTCCGCCGCCGAAATACAGGCTGGTTGCCTTTTTCCGCCCCGGATACTGCCCGCCGACAAGATGTATTTCCTGAATCAAAGAATCGATATATCGGTCGCACAGCTTTGCGGAATAGCGCACCTTGCAGTAGGGGCAGAAATTGCAGATGCTCTTGCAGAAAGGAATATGGACATATAGCCCCAGGCTCTCGCACTCCGCAAACGGCAAGGCCTGATCATATTCCTTTCTAAAGGTGAAGGGCCGCACGCTCCGCGTGAGCCACATTCGAGTTAAGCTCGTAAAAAAGTGCATGGCGCTCTCCTAAATATATTTCAAGTAAGTGCGGAGCATCTCGAAGATGATCTTGGGATTGCCCCGGAACAAAAGCGTATATTCCGCAACAAAAAAGTATCCGCACTGCTCGCAGAGGCCGGGCACGTCAATGCAGCGCCCGCAGGTGGAGAGTTTTCCGTTTTCCATCACGACGCACTGGTGACAGGGCGTCGGAAAGCGGTTCTCGATGAGATAGGGAAAGGCGCTTTTCAGGTTAAAGACCGGCGCGCCCTCTTTCATCATCTGCGCGATCACATCGCAGCAGGCGGCCTTTTCTTCTTTGCTCAAGGCAAGCTCCCTCGTGTCGGGGTACGGCGTATGGAAATTAAAGGACACCGCCCGCACATTTTTTGTGTCGCGCGCGGCGATACACACATCGCGCACATGGCCCTTGTTGATCTGGTTGATCGCCATGTAGAAGCAGATGTTGTCCGCACTCGCGTTGGTGATATTCTGCATGATGGTGTCATAGGTATCGCCGCGGATCTCATTGTGGCGCTCCCTGTCGCCGTCCAGACTCAAAAGGATCAGATCTGCTTCCGGAAGATCGATGGGAAGCGTACCGTTCGTCACGACATTCACAATGAGAAAGCCTATGGCCTTCGCTTCGATGACCAGCTCTCTCAGCGTGCGCTCGCCGTCGCGCCAGAGGAAGGTCTCGCCGCCGCAGAAGAAGAGGATGCGCACGCCCATATCATAGAGCTGCTGCATCTCCCGGCGGATCTGTTCATATGGATGGACGACTGCCGTGATATTATTGACCGAGCAGTGTTTGCAGTGCAGGTTGCATTTGTCGGTCAAGATCACCGTCCCGAGGATCGGCTCTTTTTTTCGCAGCAGGATCGTCTTGACGCCGAAGGCGGCAAAGTGCAGAAAAGAAGATGGTTTCATCGTTTTCCTCCTTTGTATTATCGCGCGATCGCTTCCTCGCTGCGGTGCAGTGCGTTCCAGTCGTCGATGAACTCGTCCGTGCTCCAGTCGATGCCATCGTTCTCGGGGTGTGTGATGCAGCCGTCGGACGCTTCGATGATTTTGGCCGCCTCATCGCGCGGCAGAAAAGAGAGGTATCTTATACGGATCTCATCGATCAGTTCCCAGTAGGCGGTGCGGGCAAAGTCGTCGAGATTTGCGGGCTTGATCCCGAGAAGGCCGGCGAGCGGTTCCTGCTCGTGCGCGTCATATTGATCCTGAATGGCTTCGAAAATATCGTCCGCGTCGCCACCGTACCGACTCAGCAGACCGATGAGGTTCGATTCAGGGAAAAGCTCCGCAAAGCGGGCGGAAACAGTTGCTGCGTTCATAAAAGATCTCCTTGTCAAGGTGTCGTGTTCTCCCATAGTGTCACATAACGGGGGGCAAATGTCAACACGAAGGCGGCGGAGAATGAAATGAGGAAAGGGAGGGATTATTATTCTGCATTGAATCATAAGGGGAGACGGACATGAAAAGAAGAATGACAGCTTTGCTGACGGCACTTTTGCTGGTGCTGGCTCTGTGCGTTCCCGTTATGGCGGAAACAGATTACGGCCTGATCTACGATGAGACGGAAATGCTCGGCGATTTGTCCTATCTGGGTGAGGAGATGCTTCCGGAACTCTCGGAGGAGCTCGGCTTTGAGCTGAGAGTGGACGTGCTGACGCAGATCAGCTATGACAGCATCAGAGAAACTTCGGCGGGTATCTACTCGAAGTATGGCTATGGCTACGGAGAGAATCACGACGGCGCGACGCTGACGCTGCTGCTGCGCGGCACGGAGTACGGCGGCGGGAACGATGTTTACAAGACCACTTATCAGCTCTATCACGCCAATGAGCTGGGCATGGGCGAGAACCGGGACGGCATTATTATCCTGCTGAGCATGGACGAGCGCGACTACGCCATGTTCGTCTACGGCAAAAACGCGGAGTATGCGTTCAATAAGTACGGTCAGGAACAGCTGGAGGATGCCTTCCTCGGCTACTTCGGCGATAACGACTGGTATGGCGGTGCTTCCCATTATCTGGATACCTGCGATGAGTATCTGACCCTTGCGGAAGAGGGAGATCCCGTGCGGAAGAATACTCTTCCGATGTACCTCATTGTTGTGGCGGCCTCCTGCGCGATCTCCGGCTTCATCTGCATCATGCTCAAGTGGAAGATGCAGACCGTCCATAAGAAGGTAGAGGCCGACGAGTATGTCGCCACGGGCGGATTGAAGCTGACAAAGCAGTACGACCGTTACACCCATACCACCGAAACGCGGAGCAAGATACATGACGACTCTGACAGCGGCGGTAGTACCAGCAGCTGCAGCGGCGGAGGCGGCAGCGGCCGCAGCGGAACGTTTTGAGAAGGAGGCGGACGATGAAGCATTTGTTCCTGCGCAGGTTCCTTCCGGCGCTTCTCTGCCTGGTATTGGCGCTGAGCCTGACTGCCTGCGGCGGAAAAGAGGACAATACGACGAAAGACGGGGACGAGGGGACAAAGGGAATGATCTCCGGCGGCAAGGGCGGCAAGGGCAATGTGTCCGCATCGAAGGTCGATCCGAAGCAGGCGGCGGAATCGCTTGCCCTGCTGCAGGGGGGACTCATATACAGCGACCAGACCACCGGCGCAGTGGCCTATCTCGGCCAGCGCGAGCGGCGCGACAGATCGCCGATGACGGACTGGCTGCTCGAAAACTGCGGAGACCTTGCATCTGCGCTGCCGTTCCTGCTGGACATTCCGGCGGAGCGTGTCCTCGGCGCGGGCTACGGCAACCTCTACTGCATCGTGCCGCGCGATGAGAATACCAGCCTTGCCGTGAACCATATCACTTGGGAAGCCTACGGCAACGGCCTTCATCCCGAGGCGGACGAGGTACTCTATCGCGAGGAATACGCCCAGCCCGTGCTGGTGTTCGTAGATGCCGACGAGCCGGACATCGAGATCGTTCTGGTGACGAACGAGGGCGTGTCGCTTGAATGGATCCCGCAGATCGACGAGTACGAAATTCCCATCATACCGATCGGGGACGACGGTGAAGCGATGCTGATGGACTTCGCCATCTTCGGCTATACGACCGGCCTTGACTACGGCGATGATTGGGACCTTGAAAACTGGGGGCCCAATGACGGGAACTGGGAGCCTGCGGGCGACGACTGGTGGCTGCCGCCCACGGATGCCGGCCTCGAAAACACCACTTGGATCTGCGATTGTTGGATGATGGAGCTTACTGCGGACGACAGCGAGGCGGGCTACGCAGGCTCGGCCTACGTCTACTTCCAGCCGCAGGAGTATCAGGAATACGAGCTTGTCCGCGACGGCGTCTGGCGCATGGAGGACGACTGCCTGCGCCTCAAGCTCACCGCGCCCGTCGTCGACGGCGATGTTGACGCGGCCTTCCCCATCCTCATCGCTCCCTCGGGCGAGGAGATGCATTTTCAGCGCGCACGCACCGGCGAGGGCATGCCCTTCCTGCTCAGCGGTGCCGACTCCGTCGAACTGACGCGAAGCTACGGCTGAGAAGATCGATCATCAGAGCGGAGACTCCGAAGGGAACCACTTCGGAGTCTCTTTTTTGTGAAAATTACGGAAAACCTCAACAAGAGTTGATGTTGCGTTGAGGGAGAGTTCATCTGCCTGCGATATAAGAGTACAATCCGATTATATCATTTCCACCGGGAATACCCGCGTAAATCTGACCTACGGGGAAGGAAAACACGAACAATGCGAGTAAAAATCATTTCAGACAGCACCTGCGATCTGTCACCAGAGCTGCTCGAACGCTACGATATTGCCATTACGCCGCTGTGCATCATCAAGGACGGAGAAGAATTTCAAGACGGTGTGAACATCACGCCCGCGGATATTTTTGCCCATGTGGACGGCGGCGGGAGCCTTTGCAGCACGGCGGCGGTCAGCCAGTACGAATACGGCAAAGTGTTCGCGCGCTATGCGAAGGAATACGACGCGGTGGTGCAGGTCACCATCGGCGCAAATTTCTCCTGCTGCTATCAGAACGCCTGCCTTGCCGCGCAGGAGTTCGACAATGTCTATGTGGTCGATTCAGAGAACCTGAGCAGCGGGCAGGGGCTTCTGGTCGTGGCGGCGGCAAAGCTCGCCGCGCAGGGGCTTTCCGGCAGCGAGATCGCCGAGCGCGTGCGCGCGCTTGCGCCGAAGGTGGAGGCAAGCTTCCTCATCGAGCGGCTCGACTACATGCGAAAGGGCGGGCGCTGCTCCGCTGTGGCCGCGCTTGGCGCGAACCTTCTGCACCTCAAGCCCTGTATCGAAGTGTGCGAGGGGAAGATGGGCGTTTGCAAAAAGTACCGCGGCTCGTTCGAAAAGTGTATCCGTCAGTATGTCAAGGAGCGCCTCGACGGACGCGAAGACATCACGGAAGACCTTGCCTTCATCACGCACCCCGCCTGCGAGCAGAGCGTGGTGGACGCGGCGATGGAGGAGGCGGCGGCATACGGCGCGTTTGATGAACTCATCGAAACTCATGCGGGCTGCACGGTGTCCTGCCACTGCGGGCCGAGCACGCTCGGTATCCTCTTTGTGCGCAAATAAAAAGAAACGAAAGGGAGCGCTCCGGCATTTGCCGGAGCGCTCCCTTTCAGACTGTCAAAAAACCATGTCATAGTGCATTGGCTAAGGCTCCCCTGTGTCAGTGGAGCTGTCAGCGAAGATGACTGATGGGTTGTAAATGTTCAATATTTTCCTGTTTTTCAGCGAATCGTAATTTTTTTGGCTTACAATCCATCCGTCACGGCTGACGCCGTGCCCCCGCCCTTTGATGTCATTTTCCCTGCTCAGAGGCATTCCCATCGATGCCCTTGCAGCTTCATTTTGCAAAATGAACTGTGATCGGGCAGATCTCCGCCTTTGTCCCCACGCGCATATTGGGCCCGAAGAGTCCGACGCCCGAGGTCACGATGTTGTGCATCTTCCCTTTTTGAAGGTACCCGCAGGCATTTTCCCACATCAGCCTGATGGTGAGGTTCCCCGGGAACATCTGCCCATCGTGCGTGTGGCCGCAGAGGTCTAAGTCAACGCCCGCGTCTGCAAGCGCCTGTAATTCCTTCGGCTGGTGGTCGAGGACGATGATGGGCTTACTTTTGTCCATCTCCGCTGTGATCTCACCCGGCGTTTGGCGCACCTCGACGCCGCGGCCGGGACGGTGCGCGTCCGGGCGACCGTAGAGGTAGAACTTTCCGTCAATGAGTGTTCCCTCATCGTGCAAAAGCGTGATGTTTGCCTCTTTCAGAAAAGCGTCCATGCGCGGGTCGCTCTCCTTCTTCTCGCCCTGGCGGAAGGTGAAGCCCGCAAGCACCGGTTCCTCAATGTCGTGGTTGCCATAGCAGGCGTAAACGCCGTATTTCGAGCGGATACCGCGCAGCGTTTCCGCGATGCGATCCGGGTCGTCCACCGCCTCCCACTCACTGTCGAAAATATCCCCTGCAATGACGACAAGATCGGCGTCCTGTTCGTTGATCTTTTCCACCATTCTCTGCATTTGCTTTTCGCCGATGTTGTAGCCGAGGTGCAGATCCGCCACGAGCACGACCTTCATCTCGTCCATGCCCGCAACACTTTTGTCGATCGTCACGTCATAGGGTGTTACATGAATGATACGCGCATTGACAACGCCCCAGAGAGACGCGGTCAAGATGGCAAGCGCGCAAAGGCAGCCCGCGATGCGGTGCATCTTCGTCGTGACAAAAATGTGCTTGAACGGCAGCGCATACCCGAGCAGCAGCCGCAGAAGATCCGCCGCAACAATCGCGAGCAGCACATAGAGCAGAACGCCCAGCCAGTAGTTGCCGATGAGCTTCATCACACGCCGCGCCCTGCCCTCGGGCAGGAAAAAGGCGATGACGATGGAGCAGACCAGAAACACCTGCACCGCAACGGGCAGCGCCCAATGGCGCACCGTTCGAAAAAACGGGAACCACGCCTTCACCCAGCCCATCGTGCGGCGCAGCAGATAGTAATTTGCCAGCAGATAGGCCGGCGCAAGCAGAATTGCGATCATGGCAAGACGGGAGCTTTCTTCTGCACTCCCCTCGCTTCCTTTCCTATCCAAAATCTGCGGTTATCATAGCACGTTTTCTTGTCTATTTCAATGCGTTACGGCAGTTGACATTCGCTCTTTGGCATGATAATTTTTTAGATAAGATAGATACATGAAACTCGCAGATAAGAAGGGAAAGCAAGTATGACTCTGGATCAGCTGCATATCGGGGCGTCCGCAGTGATCACCGCTGTCGGCGGCGACGGCGCGCTGCGCTGCCGCCTGCTGGACATGGGACTTATTCCCCGCACGCGCGTCACGCTGCAAAAGGTCGCGCCCATGGGCGACCCCATTGAGATCCGCGTGCGCGGCTATGAGTTGACGCTGCGCGTGGAAGAGGCGCAAAAAATTGAAGTGGAGGGCGAGCTGAAATGATCTTTGCTCTCGTCGGCAACCAGAACTGCGGCAAAACGACACTCTTCAATGCCCTCACCGGCTCCAATCAGCACGTGGGCAATTTCCCGGGCGTGACGGTCGACCAGAAAATAGGCGAGATCCGCGATGAAAAAGGCTGCTCTGTTGTGGATCTTCCGGGCATTTACTCGCTGCGCCCCTATACGCAGGAGGAGATCGTCTCGCGCGATTTCATTCTGAACGAAAAGCCGGACGGCATCATCAACATCGTGGACGCGACCAACATTGAGCGCAATCTCTACCTCACGCTCCAGCTCCTTGAGCTGCGCGTGCCGATGGTGCTGGCGCTCAACATGATGGACGAGGTGCGCGCCAACGGCGGCGCGATCGACGTGCAGAAAATGAGCGCGGCGCTCGGCATTCCCGTCGTCCCCATCACCGCCGCCAGGGGCGAAGGCGTGAGCGAGCTGACCGACCAGGCCATCGCCGCCGCGCGCGGAAAGGTGCTGCCCAAGGTGACGGATTTCTGCCCGGACGATTCGGCGGTGCACCGCTGCATCCACGCCGTCGTCCATCTCATCGCCGACCACGCCGACCGCATCGGCGTTCCCGCGCGTTTTTGCGCCGCCAAGCTCATTGAGGGCGGCGACGATCTGGCCGATCAGCTTGCGCTCGACCAGAACGAAAAAGAACTGCTTGAGCACTGCATCGTGCAGATGGAGACCGAAACGGGGCTCGACCGCAACGCGGCGCTCGCCGACATGCGCTACACCTTTATCGAGAGCGTGGTCGACGCTTCCGTCATCAAGTGCCACGAGAGCCGCGAGCACGCGCGCTCCGTCCGCATCGACAAGATCCTCACCGGCCGCTATACGGCCATTCCGACGTTTCTCGGCATCATGCTGCTGACCTTTTACCTCACCTTCGACGTGATCGGGCAGCGCTTATCCGACCTTCTGGGCCTTGGCGTAGACGCACTCACCGCTCTCGTCGACCGTGTGCTCACGGCCTACGGCATCAATCCCGTCGTCCACAGCCTCATCATCGACGGCATCTTTGCCGGTGTCGGCAGCGTGCTGGTCTTTCTGCCCATCATCGTCACGCTCTTTTTCTTTCTCTCCATTTTAGAGGATACCGGCTACATGGCGCGCGTGGCGTTCGTTATGGACAAGCCCCTGCGCCGCATCGGGCTTTCCGGGCGCAGCATCGTGCCGATGCTCATCGGTTTTGGCTGTTCGGTGCCTGCCATCATGGCAACGCGCACCGTCTCGTCCGACCGTGACCGCAAGATGACCATTCTCCTCACGCCGTACATGAGCTGCTCGGCCAAGATCTCGATCTACGCCTTCTTCACGGCGGCATTCTTCCCCGCGCACCGCGCGCTCGTGATGATCTCGCTGTATCTGCTCGGCATTCTCATCGGCATTCTGGCGGCGCTCATCATGAACAAGACCGCGTTCCGCGGCAAGCCCGTGCCGTTTGTCATGGAGCTGCCGAACTACCGCATGCCGGGGCTCAAGAGTGTGGCGCTGCTGCTGTGGGAAAAGGCCAAGGACTTTTTGCAGCGCGCCTTCACGGTCATCTTCCTTGCCACCATCATCATCTGGTTTTTGCAGAGCTTCGACACACGCCTCAATGTTGTCTCTGACAGCGCACAAAGCCTGCTGGCACTTATCGGCAAGGGCATCGCCCCCATTTTTGCGCCCCTCGGCTTTGCCGACTGGCGCTGTGCCACCTCGCTCATTTCCGGCTTCATCGCCAAGGAGAGCGTTGTCAGTACGCTTGAGGTGCTGCTCGGCGGCACGGCCATCGCGTCTCTCTTCACCACGCGCTCGGCCGTCAGCTTTCTCGTCTTCACGCTGCTCTATACCCCCTGTGTTGCCGCCGTCGCCACCATTCGCCGCGAGCTAAATTCCACGCTCAAGACCGCGCTCGTCGTGCTGATGCAGTGCGCCGTCGCGTGGGTCGTGGCTTTCGCCGCCTACGCGCTCGGAGGGCTGCTCTGATGAGCGCGCTCGACTACCTGCTGCTCGGGCTGATCGCGCTCGCCGCGCTCCTTGCCCTGCGCTTTGTGCGAAAAAGCAGGAAAAACGGCAGATGCAGCGGCGATTGCGCACACTGCGGCGGCACCTGCCATCGCAAAGAATAACTCTCGCTGAAAAAATCGCAAAGGGAGCGCCCCGGCAAATGCCGGAGCGCTCCCTTTCGGCTTGTCAAAGAACCTCGTCACTGGCGAGGTTCTTCTGCTATCATAGAGAAAAAAGGGGGGGTAAGGTTGGAAAATTGGAGAAAGAATTCTCGAAGAGATATCGTGATGGTGGATGTAGATGCCTTAGTCCCCAAGGATCATTTATTGCGCAAGATAGAGAATGTAATGGATTGTGAATGGCTGTATGCACGGCTAAGTCCATATTATTGCGCAGATAACGGCCGCCCCGGATCAGATCCGGTGGTGTTAATAAAAATGGTGTTGCTTCAGCCTCTGTATGGGTGAGGCTTAAATATGCTGCCATGAATCTCAAAAAGATCGCTATTCGGAAGTGAAATGCTTCCAATTTTGTTCCCTATATAACGATTTTTACTCCCTTTAATGATAAAACACCAGTCCTCGTGTTTTGAGAACTGGCGTTTTTTGACAAGCTGAAGGGTGGGGAAACTCTTTTTCAAAAGAGTTCTCCCGCCCTTGATTGGTGCGGTGCTTTTTACAGCTTGCGGAAGCGGTCGGCGACGATGGCTGCGGCATCGGCGGTGGAGAGAATGCCGGTGTCGAGATAGAGATCGTAGCCGCCCGGTGCGCCCCAGATGCGGCCGGTATAGCTTTCGTAATACTTGCGGCGCTGCTTGTCCATCTTGCGGATCAGGCGCACGGCCTGGTCGCGCGTGAGTTTTTCCTGCGCCATTTTGCGCTGAATGCGGTGCTCGTCCGGCGCGGAGACGAAGACGGTGAGGAGCTTCACGTTTTCCTCGCGCAGCACATAGTCTGCGCATCGCCCGACAAAAACGCACTCTTCGTGGCGGGCAATGCGGCGGATCTCGTGGCTTTGCAGGGCGAAAAGCACCTCGCTCGTCGGCTTGCCGCGCAGCACGTGGTGGTTGCCCTCGTGTACCGTCTGAAAGAGGTAGGGGTTGGTCGCCTTTTCGTCTGAGGGGGAGAGCGTTTTCTCCGAAAGCTCGCCGTATTCACACGCAAGGCGGATCAGCTCGCGCTCATAGACGCGGATCCCGAGAAGATCCGCTGTTTTTACTGCAACTTCGTGGCCGCCGCTGCCGAACTGGCGGCTGATGCTGATGATGCGATTTTCCATGATTGGTAACTCCCTCCGCTTTTCTATTGTTTCAGCGCATTGAGCGCCGGCTGGAGAATCAAGAATTCGCGTTCCGCCGGCGTGATGACGGCGGAGAGCGACGCCGGAGCGTCAGAGAGGATGAGATGCAGCGCGCCGCTGCACGAAATGTTGACCGACTTGAGCGCGCCCTGCTCGCTCACGAGCACGGAGATGCGCCCGGAGGAGAAGGTCACATTTTGCGCCTTGATGTCCGGCGCGATGGCGGCGGCCAGATCATTCATGGCGTCAGAATCGAGCGAGAGCCCGTAGAGATAGCCGTCGCTCACGCGCTCGCAGCCTGCGCTGCCGTCAAGGATCAGGCGGTAGCAGAGGTCGATGAGCGAAGAGGCGTCGACGAGCTGTGCACTTGCGGCGTCCACACTGTTGCCGCTCGCGTCGCAGATCTTGTCACCGGAGAAGTAGACGGCGAGCGTGTTTTTGCGAATGCAGCCGTAGCTCTGACCATCGATGCTGCTGCGGTCGTACTGGAGCGTGCTGCTCAGCACGATCGGGCCGCAGTCGGCGGAAAGGGAAATGTCAGACGAAGAAATGTCATTTGTCAGCTCGCCCCATGCGTGCAGCAGGCGGAGCGCATCGTCTGTTAGCGTGGAAGAAGAGGCGGCGCCGCCGGACGAGCGAATGGCGGAGAGCACCTCGTCCGGCACTGCGGGCGCAGACGCATCGGTGAAGATGGCACTGGCATTTACATGCAGATCACCGGAGTTCTCTGCCGCAAAGGTCATGTGCATCAGCTCGCCGCTCTCTGCGGTGAGCGTCACGCGGATCGAGGAGAGCGCCGCGGCGTCGGCGATCTCGTCCGAGGTGAGAAGATGCAGCAGCGCGCTCGCGTCATCGCCCTCGGCGGTGAAGGTGTAGACCTTGTTCTGCCCGTCCACGGATTTGCTCACGCTCAGCGTGCGGCAGAGCTCAGCGGTCTCATCCATGAGCTCGGCGTAATTTGGGAATGCGCCGCCGACAGCGTAGGACTTGCCGTTTTCCAGGTAGAGCGCGCCGTCTGCGTAGTAGAGCGCCGCGCCGTCGCGGTCGATGCAGGTGACAGAAGTCCCATCTGCTTTCGTGCGGGCGACGGAAGCGTCTGCGCGAAGAACGAGCTTGCCGCAGGAAGCGTCAACGGTGACGTCCATCGCCATGGGATCTTCCTTGATGCGCGCTTCGATGAGGCGGCAGGCCTCAAGATCCTTCTTGAAGTCGGACTTGAGGAAGAATGCCGCCGCTGCGCCAAGCAGAACGAGGATCGTGATGAGGATGGGAAGGAAGCGGCGGTGTCTGCGCTTTTTCGGCGCGGGCGGGACCGCGGGCTGCGTGAGTGCGTTTTCGCGCGCTTCGCGCTCCTCGCGCAGCAGCCGCAGCTCCTCTTCCGCGCGCGCAAGGCGCGCTTCAATGGAATCGGAGTCAACGGGAGCGGACGGAGCGGGAGCAGCTGTGGAAGCATTTTCTGCGCTTTCCGCTGCGGTGGTGACGACCGGTGCGGGGACTGCCGCGGCGGGAACGGCGGATGCTTCCGGCGCGCCCTCGCTGGCCGTGGCTGTATCTTCTGTCTGGGCGCTTTCGGTATCCGCGCTGCGGACGATCTGCTCGGCCTGCGTAACGGCGCTCATGCTGCGCGCGAGCGCTTCCGCGCGCCGGCGTGCCCTGCGCTTGCGGCGGCGGACAAGCAGAACGATCAGAAGAACAAGAACCGCCAGCACAGCAAGGCTGATGAGCCAGATGCCAAGGACGTTCAGCGTCCGCACGGCGGCGAAGTCAACGCTGTCACCGCTTGCCGTGAAGGTGAGGTAGCTGCCCATTGTGTCGCAGCCTGTTTCCTGCCAGCTGCCGCCATTTTCGCGCACGTAGATGCGGATATCCTTCTGCCCGTCCGGCGGAAGATAGCGCAGGGTGTGCGCGTTCTGCCCGTCGTCGGCAAGCTCTACATGCCACTGCTCAAGCACTTCTGCGTTGGCGGTCGTGGAGGGGATCTCGCCGCGGCGAAGGCAGGAGAAATAGCCCTGTATGCGGTCGAACACGGTGCCGGATTGAACATCGAACGCCGCGGGCGTAAGAGACTGAGCGGTCATGGCGATGACGCTGCCGTCGTTGTAGTTTCCTTCGACGAGAAGAATGGCAAGTCCGCCGTCGCGCGTCTGCTCGGAGGCAAGCGCGGGGGTGTAGGCTTCGTAGACTGCGGTGACAACGGTGTCGAAGTGCAGGTTTGTAAGGTCGCTTCGATCCCAGTGGACATGGCAGCCATCCTTCTGCGGCGGATCGGGAATGTCGCTTTCGGCGAAGGAATCGCCGTAGTGGAAGGTGCGGCTGAGCACGGTCTCACCGTCGGCAACGAAGGTGAGAGAGAAGGATTTCATGCTCTCCGGCAGCTCGGGAAGCGTGAGAAGCTCTTCGTAGGAGGTGGGTTCTGCGCGTCCGACATAGCTCTGGCGGTTGATGCCGGGGAGATCATCGGAGACGTAGTAGTTGTACTCAAACGTACCTGTATCGCTGCCGGAGATCGCGCCGCGATATTGCTGGCAATCGGTGATGTCCACAAGCGAATAGTTCCAGCGCACGCTGCTTCCGCTGCCGTCGATATTTTCCTGTACGCCGCTGCCGACGATGCCGCCGATGTACTTCTTGCCGCTGAGCGTGCACTTGGCAAAGCTGCCGTGTACCGTTGCGCCGGTAAGTCCGGCGATGCCGCCGGTGTAGCTGCCGTTTTCGCTTGCCACCGTGCAGGAAGCGGTTTCGCATGCGGTGAGATAGCCGAGATCCATGCGCCCGACGATACCGCCGACGTAACTGCGCTTGCCGGTCACATCGCCGGTGTTCACACAGCTCTGGAGGATCGCCCTGTATTCGTACTGCTTGCGGTAAAAGCCGGAAAGATGGCCGGTGACGTCGTCCTCGGGGTCGAGCGTGTATTCAATGGTCATGGAGCCTGTGATGCCGCCGGTATTCACATCGCCGTACACCGCGCCGCTGTTGCGGCAGGAAGAGACTTTACCGAACGTGACGGAATCGATGTCGACATCGGAGGCGTCGACAATGATGTCGCCCGTGCCGCCGCTGAGCGAGGAAATGGCGGAAAACAGCGTTCCTGTCAGCTCGTTGAACTTATTGTTGATCGAACGAATGTCATTTGCCAATGTGCCGACCGTGCCGCTGGCGGCGTTGTTGAGCATCGTGACCTGACTGCTCAGGCCGTTGATCGACGAGGTCAGCCCGCCAAGATCCGGTGCAGCGACGACCTGAGTCGAGCCGGTGACGGTGCCCGAGGCGTTACCCTCGTGGCTCGCGCCCGCGCCTGCGGCACTGCCGCCCCAGATGGTGGTGCTGTGACCGCTGTCGGAATGCTCGTGGTCGATGCCGCCGGCTGCGCCCTTGCCGCCGCCGATCAGAGTGTCGGAGGAATGGGAGCCGTCGCCGGTGATGACGCTGTCAATGCTGGCGTTCAGCCGGACGTTGTTCAGCTCATTGGCCGCGTTGTCCACATAGCCGGACATGCTGTTCAGGCGCGAGGCGATCTCATTCGAGCCGCCTTCGGCATGGTTGGTTGCCGTGTTGACAAGACTGCTGAGCTCATTGAGTTGTGTTTTGAGCTGCTGCAGCAGACCGTCGGAGACCTCCATGCGGATATAGGGCTCCATTTGGCCGGCGATGCCGCCGACGTCCTTTCGCCCGCAGACCGCGCCTTCATTGCTGCACGCGAGCACCTGTCCGCTGCTGCGGCCGACCACGCCGCCGATATTGTAGCCGATGTGCTGATAACCGACAGCGGCGTAGTTTGTGCTCGACGCGATCGCGCCGGAGGAATAGCCTGCAATGCCGCCGGTGTCGGTGGCGGTGTTGAGCGTGTCGGCGCGGGAGAGCTTGGCGAGGTCGAGCGAGAATTCAAGGTTCATATTGCTCAGGTCGATGGAGGGGTCGGTGCTCTCGATGTTTACATAGGCGCGGCCGCGGCAGGAGACGATGGAACCGAGGTTTTCACCCACGATACCGCCTGTCATATTCTGTCCGAAGATCGCACCGGAGGCTTCACACGCGCGTACAACGCCGCTGGATCGGTTGCGGCCGACCACGCCGCCGACGCTGCGTTTGCCCGAAACACTGCCATTGAACGTACTCTGTTCGATGGCGCCGTAGTTTTCGCCCACGATGCCGCCGACGCTTTCACTGTCGCCCGAGGGAGAGACCATGCCTTCCACGTTCAGCTCTGTGATGACGGCGTCCTTTTGCAGCACGCCGAAAAGACCGGCGGGGGAAACGCTCTGCGTGATGGAAAGACCGCTGATGGTGTAGCCGTTGCCCCGGAATGTGCCGCCGAATGTCGGAATGGGCAGCGCATCGTCGCTTTCGAGCACGATGTCGTTGTCAAGAACAACGGTTTTGCCGCGCGACCAGGAGTCGAGTGTGCAGGAGCGCGCAAGCTCCTGCAGATCTTCTGCGCTTTTGATGTGAATGGCGCCGTCCCCGTCGGCAAAGGCCTGCATGACGGGAAACAGCGACACGAGCAGCAGGCACGAGAGCGCAAGCGCGCAGAAGCGATAGAAATGATTAGTCTTCTTCATCGTCTTGCTCCTCATTTGCAGATCCGGAGATCAGATTCAGGTCGATGTCACCCTCGACCGTGGCGTGCATGATGCCATGCACTGTGCCGTTGATGTTGCCGCGCACCATGCCGTTGACGGAGATCTTGCCGTGTCCGGATTTCTTTTCCGAAATGGACGGCACAGAGAACGACGTTTTATCGACGATGCCGCTGCCGATGAGCAGGATCTGCGGCAGGGCGAACATGACCATGATGATGGAAATGACTGTGCCGCGTCCGAGGCTCTCGCCGATGCCCGCAATGACGGGCTCGGAGGTCATGCTGCCGATCAAAAAGCCGCAGATCGAAAGGATCGAGCCAGAGGTGATGATCGTCGGGAAGGCAAAGTTCAGCGTTTCCACGATGGCGTCGCGGTGGTGCATCTTGCCCTTGAGCTCCTGATAGCGGCTCGCGATGACGATGGCGTAGTCGATGTTCGCGCCCATCTGTATGGAGGACACGATCAGATAGCCCAGGAAAAATACATATTTGCCCGTGATGGTCGGGAACGAGAAGTTGAGCCAGATGCAGCCCTGGATCACCAAAATCAGCAGCACCGGCATGCCGGCGGAGTTGAACGTGAAGAGCAGCACCAGCATAACCACGAGCACCGACACGATGCTGACGACCTTGTTATCCACGGCGAAGGACTTTTCAAATTCGTATTCGTTCGTCGATTCGCCCGCGAGGTAGACGTTTTCATCGGGGTAATACTTTTCGGCAATTTCGAGAATTTTGTCGGTGAAGGCGTAGGTCTCATCGCCGCTTTCCGGCAGCGTGAGGTAGACGAGCATGCGGTCATAGTCCGGGCCTTCGAGCTGCGCCTTGGCGCTGCTCATCTGTACCTCGGCTTCCTGCAAAAGCTTCGTCTGCTCGTCGCTGAGCGTGACGATGCCGGCGTCCACCTGATCGCAGACAAAGAGGAACATGTCGATGAGCGGGACTTTGTAGGTGGCGAGGTTGCCCGCAAGCTTGCCGTATTCCGAATGCTGCGCGGCGTAGGCGGCGTAAACGACCTGCGCGGCCTCATAATCAAGCCCTGCAAGCTCGGCGAACTGACGCGGCGTCAGCTTGTCGGCGAGCATGTAACCGTCGAGCGCTTCAATGTTGGTAAGACCCATCGTGGAATCGACCTCGTCGTACTGACTGAGCTCGCTTAGAATGGCAGATTCCTTGTCGTAATCGCCCGTGGGAACGATCAGCGCGAGCATATTTTTTGAGGTAAAGTTGTCCTCGATCATCTGCTGGGCAAACTGCGTTTCATTCTGCTTGGGGGCGGTGATGAGGCCGTAGCCGTAAGCATAGGGACAGTTGGACGAAAGGCGGAAACCGATGACAGCCAGCGCGACAAAGACCAGAGGAATGATATAGCGTGTGGCAAAGTCGAGCTTACCGACAAAGGAGATCTTGGGGACGAAGCTGCGGTGCTGCGTGCGGTCAATGAGCGGGCCGAAGAGCATCAGAAGCCCCGGCATCACGATGAACGCGGCGAGCAGCGCAAAGAGAATGGATTTGATGAGGCACAGTGCCATGTCGGGGCCGAGCTTGAACTGCATGAAAAGCATTGCAACGAGGCCACCGATGGTCGTGAGGCTGCTCGCGCCGATCTCGGGAATGGACTTGCTCAGCGAGACGATGACGGCCTCGCGCAGCGGCAGCAGCCGGTGTTCCTCCTTGAAGCGGTTGCAGAAGATGATGGCATAGTCGATGGAGAGCGCCAGCTGCAAAATGCTTGTGACGGAGTTCGAAATGAACGAGATCTTGCCCATCAGGAAATTCGTGCCCTGATTCAGCACAAGTGCGACCACGAACGTCAGGATCAGTACCGGCACCTCGCCGTAGGTCTCGGACGTGAAGAGCAGCACGAGCACGATGACGATGGCAACATACACCATGATGACACTGATCTCGTGGTCGATCGTTTCCTGCTGCGTGTTGCCGAGGTCGGTGTCGACATACAGATCATAGTTGGAGAGATATTCCTTCACAGCGTTGAGCGAGTCAAGGCAGGCGTCGTCATCTTCGCTGTAGGCAAAGGTGATGGAATAGAGTGCGGAGAGGTTGTTGTAGTGCGCGGTGGTCTCGTCGTAGTCCACGCTCTGCACGCCCTTGATCTCCTTGATCTTAGGCTCCAGCGCAGCGGCCTGCTCGGGCGTGATGTTGGCCACCATGACCTCGGCCGTGCCGTAGGTGGTGAACTGCTCGTCCATGATGGTGAGCGCCTGCTTTGTCTCCGAGTCGCCCGGCAGGTAATATGTCAGATCGCTTTCCACCTCGACCCAGTTGCGGGAAAAGACGGAGAAAACGAGCAGAATAATGGTGAGCAGAAAAATGAGATTCCGCTTGTCGACGATCACGGTCGCCAGCTTTTCCATAAAGCTGGAACCGGTCGCTTTGGATTCGTTACTCATGGTATAGCGATGAGCCTCCTTTTTCTCTGGATTGGGTTCGTTTCTTTCTGCGCTCTAAGCCGTTTTCGATCGGCGCTTCGCTCGGCGCGATCTGTACGATGTCGCCAAGCGAGCAGTCGAGCTTACGGCAGATGCGCACGAGCACCTCAAGCGAAACGAGTTCATTTTTCGAGAGCTTGGCGAGCGTATTGGAGCTGATGCCGACCTCGCGCGCAAACTCTGTTTTATTGAGTCCCTTGTCGATGAGGAGCTTAAAAAGGTTGTTGTAGGTAACGTACATGGCTGTACCTCCTGTTCTGTCGACAACATTATAGAAAAATGTCGGGAGAAGCAAGATAAAATTTGTGAAAGCAGATATTTTTTGCGCAAATGTGACAAATTGACCAAAAAAGCGAGGGCGCGGCAGAGGCGCATCTTCCGCGTTGACAAATATATGGCGGCTGCTTATAATTGATATGTCTGAAAAAATGTAAAATTGTATCGCAGAGGTGCCGCCGCAAGGCGGAGAATAGAGAATCCGGTGCGAATCCGGAACGATGCAGTCACTGTGTACGGGAGCGGCCTGCAATGCCACTGGGAAACTGGGAAGGGCAGTGCCGCGATGAACGAAGTCAGGAGACCTGCCTCTGCGGGGAATCTCAAGCCCGCTGCACACAGGCTGATATTTCTGCGAGTTTACCCGCGGCGCGACCATGTTCGCGGCGCGGTGTTGCTGGTTGGAAGCGTGAGAGCGGCTGTGGATCCACAGCCGCTTTTATATTTCTTTCAGAACGATTTTTGAAGAAGAGGTAGAAGAATATGAAAAAGATGCTTGCACTCCTGCTCGCAGCCGTGATGCTGCTGGGCGCGCTGACCGCCTGCGGCAGCAAAAATGACAATGCGGCAGATGACGCGCAGAACACGGCGGACGCGGACAAGGCGGCGGCCGACCACGTTGCCGCGCTGATCGACGCGATCTATGTTCAGGAGCGCACCGACGAGACCGACGCACAGTGCGAAGAAGCCAAGGCTGCGTGGGACGCGCTGACCGACGCGCAGAAGGCCATGGTCGAGGGCGAGGAAGCCAGCCCCGACTACTTTGGCCTTGACACGGGCGACGCTGCGCTGGACGATCCCCGCAATCAGGACGGCATCGGCGAAAACGAGCTTCTGGTCGTTTCGTTCGGCACGTCCTACAACGACAGCCGCGTCAACGACATCAAGAGCATTGAGGACGCCCTGCAGGAGGCTTACCCCGACTGGTCCGTGCGCCGCGCATTCACGGCGCAGATCATCATCAACCACATTCAGGCCCGTGACGGCGAGAAGATCGACAATATGACCCAGGCGCTTGAGCGTGCCGTGGCCAACGGCGTGAAGAACCTCGTCGTGCAGCCGACGCATCTGATGCACGGCGCGGAGTATGACGAAATGTGCGCCGCCATCGACGAGTATCGCGACCAGTTCGAGTCCGTCTCCATCGCTGAGCCCCTGCTCGGCGAGGTCGGCAGCGATGCGACCGTCATCAACGCCGACAAGGAGGCCGTTGCCAAGGCGGTCACCGCCGCGGCGGCCGAAGCAAGCGGCTTTGACTCTCTCGAAGCGGCCAAGGAGGCCGGCGCTGCATTCGTTCTCCTCGGCCACGGCACGGCGCACGTTGCCAGGGTGAGCTACAGCCAGATGAGTACCCAGATGCAGCAGCTCGGCTACGAAAACGTCTTCATCGGCACGGTTGAGGGCGAGCCGGAGGAGACCGCCTGCGAGTCCGTCATCGAGGAAGTCCGGGCTGCGGGCTATACGACCGTTATCCTGCGCCCGCTGATGGTCGTTGCGGGCGACCACGCCAACAACGACATGGCCGGCAGCGACGATGATTCCTGGAAGCCCATGTTCGAGGACGCTGGCTTCACGGTAGACTGCCAGATCGCGGGCCTTGGCGGGATCGCGGACATTCAGGCGCTTTACATCGCGCACACGCAGGCCGCCATTGACTCCCTGAACGCATAAAAAGGATAAAAAGGGCTCCGAAGCGGGCATGTTCCGCTCCGGAGCCTTTTGGACAGAACGAATTGGAGAAATTGCAGATGAAAAAAGTAACGATGATCGCGCTTACGGCACTGCTGCTGTGCACGTTTTTGGCAGGCTGCGGTGAAAAGAACGGAGATGACGCAGCGCAGCTCCCCGCGGAGCCTGCGCTCGCCGACGGCGTGTACACTGCGGAATTTAATACCGACAGCAGCATGTTCCATGTGAACGAGGCCTGCGAGGGCAAAGCAACGCTGACGGTCGAGAACGGGCAGATGAGCATTCACATCAGCCTGCCGTCGAAGAGCATTCAGAATCTCTTCTGCGGCACGGCGGAGGACGCGCGCAAGGACGGCGCGGCGCTCTTGCAGCCCACGACGGACACGGTCACCTACTCCGACGGGCTGAGCGAGGAAGTGAACGGCTTTGATATTCCCGTGCCCGCGCTGGACGAGGAGTTCGACGTTGCCATCATCGGCACGAAGGGAAAGTGGTACGACCACAAGGTCTCCGTGACGAATCCCGTTTTGAAGGAAGATGACACTGCCGCCGCGCCCGCTGAGACGCTGGCCGACGGCACCTATTCGATCGCTGTAACGCTCGAGGGCGGCAGCGGTAAGGTCAGCGTCCAGTCGCCCTGCACGCTGACAGTCGCGGACGGCAAAATGACCGCGCAGATCGTCTGGAGCAGCAGCCATTACGACTATATGCTCGTGGACGGCGAACGCTATGACGCGCTTTCGAACGAAGACGGCTCGACGTTTGAAATTCCCGTTTCCGCGCTCGATACGCCGCTTTCCGTCATCGGTGATACCACCGCCATGAGCACGCCGCACGAGATCGAATATACGCTGACGTTTGACGCTTCAAGTGCTGAGGTGAACGGATGAAACGCCTTTTGTGCGCGCTGCTTGCCGCACTGTCCGCGCTGGTTCTCTGCGCCTGCGGAGCGGCGCAGGACAGCGAGAGCGGCGGACAGGCCTCCCTTTCGTGGGGGGAGCTTTCATTTGAAGAAACGATGCCGCTTCGATACGCCGATCAGTTTTCCGTTTCGTATGCGGGAGAGGATTATAAGTTCATCACCATCGGGCAGGATCAGGAATTCCTGCTCGTGGCGGAGGGCGCAGACGTGCCGAACGGCGTGCCGGAGACTGTGACCGTATTGCAGCAGCCGCTCGACGAGATCTATCTGGTCGCCAGCGCGGCGATGGACAGCTTTGCCCGGCTCGATGCGGTCGGCTGCGTCCGCTTCAGCGGACGCAGGGAATCGGACTGGTGCATCAAGAAGGCACAGCAGGCGATGCGCTCGGGCGAGCTGCTCTACGCGGGCAGGTATTCAGAGCCGGATTACGAGCTGATTTTATCAAAGGGCTGCGATCTGGCGCTTGAAAACACGATGATCTACCATTCGCCCGAGGTCGTTGAGCAGTTTGAAACGCTGGGCATTCCGGTGCTGGTAGAAATGTCGAGCTATGAAAGCGAGCCGTTCGGCCGCATGGAGTGGGTCAAGCTCTATGGTGCGCTGCTCGGGAAAGAGGACGAGGCAACGGCGCTGTTTGATGAGAAAATGGACAGCGTTTCGGGCGTTCTGGACGCCGAGCCCACGGAGAAAACGGTTGCATTTTTCTATGTGACGAGCAACGGGGCGGTCAACGTGCGAAAGTCGGCAGATTATGTTGCCAAATCCATCGCCATGGCGGGCGGGCAGTACGTTGCCTTCGACGATTCCACGGAGGAGAACGCGCAGTCCGCCGTCACCGTCCAGATGGAGACCTTCTACGCCGGCGCGCACGACGCGGATGTGCTCATCTACAACGGCATCATTGACGGCGAACTCACGACCGTCGAGGAGCTTCTTGCACTTGAACCGCTGCTCGGCGACTTCAAGGCCGTGCAGAGCGGCGACGTCTGGTGCCTGACGAAGGACTTCTATCAGGAGTCGCTCGATCTGAGCGACCTTGTGGTAGATCTCCACACTGTTTTGAACGGTGCGGACGCACCGCTCCGGTTTTTGACGAAACTGCAATGACGGATCGCTTCCCTGACGGGAAAGCAATTCTGACAACTTTGAAATTTTACCAAAGGAGGGACGAACATGGAGCGAAAGCGGGCAAAACGGACGTATCTCGGCTTTTCGCTGCTGTTCGTCCTTCTGGCTGTTTTTCTGATCTGGAATCTTCTTGCGGGCAGCGTTTCGCTCTCCGCGTCTGAGATCTGGCAGATCCTGCTCGGCGGCGGGGAGGATCTGACGCAGCGGAGGATCATCATGCAGATCCGGCTGCCGCGCATGATGGCGGCGCTCATTTTGGGCGGCGCGCTGTCGGTGTCGGGGTATCTGCTGCAAACCTTTTTCCACAACTCCATTGCGGGGCCGTTCGTGCTGGGCATCTCGTCGGGGGCGAAGCTTGCGGTTTCGCTCGTGATGATCTTTCTGCTCAGCCGCGGCGTAAAATCCTCGTCGGCGCTGCTCATCGGCGCTGCGTTCGTTGGCGCCATGCTTGCGATGGGGCTCATTCTGCTCATCTCGCAGTATGTGGATCAGATGAGCCTGCTCGTCGTCTGCGGTGTGATGATCGGCTACATCTGCTCGGCGCTGACGGATTTTCTCGTCACGTTCGCCGATGACTCCAACATCGTGAACCTGCACAACTGGTCGAACGGTTCATTTTCCGGTATGAAGTGGGAGGACGTAGAGACCATGGCGTGGGTCTGCGGCGCGGCGCTCCTTTTGACCTTTTTCCTCTCCAAGCCCATTCGCGCCTATCAGCTCGGCGAGGTTTACGCGCGCAATCTGGGGGTGCCGATCCGGGCGTTCCGCACGGCGCTCATTCTGCTCTCAAGCGTGCTTTCCGCCTGCGTGACGGCCTTTGCAGGGCCGGTCTCCTTCGTCGGCATCGCGCTGCCGCATCTGATGAAGGCACTGTTCAAAACGGCGGAACCGCTGCTGATGATCCCGGCGTGCTTCCTCGGCGGGGGGATCTTCTGCCTTGCGTGTGATCTCATTGCGCGCACGGCCTTTGCGCCCGCCGCGGTCAGCATCAGCTCGGTCACGGCGGTGTTCGGCGCGCCGGTCGTCATCTATATGATGATCCGCAGAAAGGCGGGGCGGACATGAAAAGCTATCTGAAAACGGAAAATCTGGCCGTCGGCTACCATGGAAAGCCGCTCATCGAGGAGGTTTCCCTCTGCGTGCAGCGGGGGAGGATCGTCACGCTCATCGGGCCGAACGGCTCGGGGAAATCGACGATCCTCAAAACGGTCATCGGGCAGCTGCCGGAGCTTTCCGGCGCGGTCTATCTGGACGGAGAGACGATGCGCTCGCGCAGCCGGAACGATATTGCACGGCGCATGGCGATTTTGATGACGGTGCGCGTCGAGCCGGAGCTGATGACCTGCCGCGATGTGGTCAGCTCCGGGCGCTACCCTTACACGGGAAAGCTTGGCATGCTGCGGGAAGAGGATCGGAAGATCGTTGAGCAGTCGCTCGCGCAGGCGGACGCGCTTTCCTTTGCCGATTCGCCCTTTTCCGCGATCAGCGACGGTCAGCGCCAGCGGATCCTGCTGGCAAGAGCGCTGTGCCAACAGCCGCAGCTCATCGTGCTCGACGAGCCGACAAGCTATCTTGACATTCGCTACAAGCTCGAGCTGCTGTCCGTTCTCAAGCGTATGGTGCGGGAGAATGATCTCGCCGTGCTGCTTTCACTGCACGAACTTGACCTTGCGCGGCGCATTTCGGACACGATCGTGTGTGTGGCGGGCGACCGGATCGACCGCATCGGCCCGCCGGAGGAAATTTTTACCAGTGACTATATCGCGCAGCTCTACCATCTGGAGCGGGGAAAGTTCGATCCGTGCTTCAGTACGCTGGAGTTTGTGCCGTAGAAATAAAAGGGGGGGAGATCATGCGGAAAGCGTCGCCGCGGCTGCTCATAGCCGGCAGCGGCAGCGGCTGCGGAAAGACAACGGTGACCTGCGCTCTTTTGCAGGCGCTTGCTGAGAGCGGGAGGCGTCCCGGCGTAGCCAAATGCGGCCCCGATTACATCGACCCCATGTTCCACCGCGCGATCACCGGCGCGGCGGGCTGTAATTTAGATCCCTTCTTTTTTGACGATGACACGCTGCGTTTCCTTCTTGCACAGGCCGGCGCGGGGAAAGATGTGACGCTTATCGAGGGTGTGATGGGCTATTACGACGGCATTGGCCTTGCATCTTCGCGCGCGAGCACCTTTGAGGTCGCGCAGCGGACGGAGAGTCCCGTTGTGCTCGTGCTGAACGCGAAGGGGGCGGGGCTGTCGGTGCTTGCCGTGCTGGAAGGATTCCTGCGCTTTGTGCCGCGCAGCGGCATCTGCGGCGTTGTGCTGAACGGCTGCACTGCGATGAGCTATCCCACGCTCAAGCGGGAGATCGAATCGCGCTTCGGCATTCGTGCCTGCGGCTTTCTGCCGCAGCTGCCGGACTGCTCGCTTGAGAGCCGGCCCCTCGGCCTCGTCACCGCGGCAGAGGTGGAAAACTTGAAGGAAAAAATGCAGCGCCTCGGCGCTGCGGCACGCGAGTCGATCGACCTGGACGCGCTGCTTGAAATCGCAAAGAGCGCGCCGCCGCTCACATTTGCGCCGCCCGATATTCCGGAGGCGGGGGAGCATGTCCGCATCGGCGTTGCGCGCGACAGGGCATTTTGCTTTTATTACGAAGACAGCTTGGATCTTCTGCGCCGCCTCGGCGCAGAACTTGTGCCGTTCAGCCCGCTTTCTGATGAACGGCTTCCGGAAGAGGTACACGGTCTGTACCTCGGCGGCGGCTATCCGGAGCTCTATGCGGACAAGCTGGAGAAAAACGCTCCGATGCGGAGCACTGTCCGTGCGGCGGTGGAGGCGGGAACGCCGTGCATCGCCGAGTGCGGCGGGTTCATGTATCTGACGAGCGCCATCGCGGGGCGCGCAATGGCAGGCGTTTTCCCCGGCGGGTGCTTCGACGCGGGGAAGCTGACGCGCTTTGGCTACCTGACGCTGACGGCGCAGCGGGACTCGATGCTCTTTGACACGGGCGAGAAGATCCCCGCCCACGAGTTCCACCGCTGGGACGCCGAGCAGCCGGGAAACGATTTTCTTGCGGAAAAGATCAGCGGCAGGAGCTGGCGCTGCGCCTATGCGGGCGAAACGCTCTACGCAGGCTATCCGCACTTCCACTTTTATGCAGACATCGGCGCCGCGGAGCGCTTTGTTGCTGCCTGCCGAAAGGAGAAACACCGCCATGAGCGAACCGATGAAGCCGATGGAAATTGAACAGCGCAGCTTTGCGATCATCACCGAGCTTTTGGGCGACAGGGTGCTTGCGCCGGAAAACGAGCTTGTCATCAAGCGCGTGATCCACACGACGGCGGACTTTGACTATGCCGATACGCTCTCTTTTTCCCCCCACGCGGTGCAGCAGGGCATCGCCGCGCTGAAAGGCGGCTGCGACATTGTCACCGACACGCAGATGGCGAAAGCTGGCATCAACAAGTCGATCCTCGCGAGCCTCGGCGGCGAGGTGCACTGCTTCATGTCCGACCCCGATGTCGCGCAGGAGGCGAGATCGCGCGGCGTGACGCGGGCGTTCGTCTCGATGGAAAAGGCGGCGGCGCTTGAAAAGCCCTGCATCTTCGCCATCGGCAACGCGCCGACGGCGCTGCTGTCACTCGAGGCGCTGATGGAAGAGAATAAAGTTGCCCCCGCGCTCATCATCGGTGTGCCGGTGGGCTTTGTAAATGTGGAAGCGAGCAAGGAGCAGATCATCGCCGCGGCGCACGCGCCGTACATTGTTGCGCGCGGGCGCAAGGGCGGCAGCAATGTGGCGGCCGCCATCTGCAACGCCCTGCTTTATCAAATCAGGCGGTAGCACCATGGAAGAATATCTCGTAAAGGACGGCAAGCGCCTGCGCCTCGGCTATACGACCGGCTCGTGCGCGGCAGCTGCGGCCAAGGCTGCGGCGTGGATGCTGCTGACGGGCAGAAAAAAGGACACGATCCGGCTGCAAACGCCCAAGGGCATCGAACTCAACTTAGACGTACTGGAAACGGAACTGTCTCCGGACGGGGCGCGCTGTGCGATCCAAAAGGACAGCGGCGACGATCCGGACGTGACGCGCGGTACGCTCATCTTTGCCGCCGTAAGGAAATCGGACACACCCGGCGTGACGGTCGACGGCGGCGAGGGCATCGGGCGCGTGACAAAGCCGGGGCTCGACCAGCCGGTGGGCGCGGCGGCCATCAACTCTGTGCCGCGGCGCATGATCGAAGAAAACGTGCGCGAGGTCTGCATGCTC
Source organism: Oscillibacter sp. (assembly GCA_003522105.1). Taxonomy (GTDB): domain Bacteria; phylum Bacillota; class Clostridia; order Oscillospirales; family Oscillospiraceae; genus Hominicoprocola. The sequence continues at coordinate 155 of DPGF01000078.1, read as the reverse complement.
GTTGGCTACGACGGCGGCCTTGACGTGACGATCTCCGCGCCGGAGGGCGAGGCGCTCGCGAAAAAGACTTTTAACCCGCGCCTCGGCATCGAGGGCGGCATCTCCATTCTGGGCACGACCGGCATCGTCGAGCCGATGAGCGAGCAGGCATTGCT
>DPGF01000126.1:30573-30803 GCA_003522105.1 Oscillibacter sp. | reverse complement strand
CGCGGCCATGGGCAGCGCCATGCTCGAAGCCGTCTTTTTCTACTCCTTCGCCGTGCTGTGCATGATGATGACGGGGCAGATCCTCGCCGCGCCCGTCTTCTATTTCGTCGGCAATATCCTCGTCCCGGGAATGGAATATCTGCTGCGCAACTTTGCGGGCAATTTCCTCTACGGCTACAGTGGGCACACCGACGTTGCGCTCGGTTTCCTCTCCCCGCCCCTCTATATGT
>DPGF01000126.1:0-30286 GCA_003522105.1 Oscillibacter sp. | reverse complement strand
CTTGTCATCGCCCTCATCGCGCTGCTCCTCTACCGCACGCGCAAGAGCGAGATGACCGGCTCGACGGTCGCCTTCCCGTGGGCGACGCCCATCTTCAAGTACGGCGTGGCGTTCTGCACCGCCGTTGCCCTCGGGCAGTTCCTCTACTATTTCCTCTTCGGCCAGTACCGCTCGAGCGGCAGCGATTCCCTGCCCGGCACGATCCTCTGCATGGCGGCGGCGGGGCTTGTGGGCTACTTTGTCGCCGAGATGCTCGTCAAAAAGAGCTTCCGCGTCTTCCGCGCGGGCGCAAAGGGCGCAGCCATCGTTTCGCTCGCTCTTGTGCTGCTCGGCGTTGCAATGAGCTTCGACCTCACGGGCTATGAAAAGCGCGTGCCGGACGAGAGCGAGATCGAATCCGCCTTCTACACCTTCTCCGGCATGACGCACGTCACGACCGACGACGCCGACACCATCCGCCGCCTCACCGCGGCGCACCGCGCGATCGTTGAAAATCGGAAGGAGCTGGTGCGCATCTCGGAAGCATGGGACGCGGATACGCTCTCTCAGAGCGATCATGACGACATCGAACCCTTCTCCCTGCGCCTGACCTACTACCTCAAGGACGGCTCGCAGCTCTCGCGTTCCTATTCACTCTATCTGCGGAGAAGCGACCTCACCGTGCCCTCGTCCGCCACGGCGCGCGTGAACGCGCTCTATATGTGCAGAGAGTCCGTGCTCCGCCGCGTCCTCGGCTACGGCTGCGAGCACCTCGGCGACACGCCGCGTTTCCTCGACAGCTACTGCTACTATTACGATGAGAACTCCAACACAAAGGACTATGCCCTCACCGCCGCGCAGGCCGAACAGGTCTACGCCGCGCTGATGCAGGACGTTCAGGATTCCGATAATGGCGGCAGCGACATCTTCGCCGTGCAGGAATACCAGTACGATCCCCCCATCTCCTTCTGGCTCGAGCTGTACTTTGAGTCCACCAATGAAAAAGGCCGCCCGGAGGTGTATTCGCTCGGCCCCCATGTGAATGGCTCAACGCCCAACACCCTGCAAGTACTCAGTGAGCTGCTGCCCGAGCTGAAATCCAACACCGTAACGCCGCCCAGCGACGACGGCATTCACACTCTCCCCGCCACAGAGGACGCTTCCACCGAGGAAAGTGTGAACTGACATGGCAGAAAAAACAAAGCGGCGGCGCAGGCGCCGCCGCACCGGGAGTAAGAAAGCATTTCTCGTCCTGCTCGCGCTCGTTTTGCTTGTTCTCGGCGGCGTGAAGCTGCGCTATGCGCTCTCGCACCGGAATCTCCCCGGTTCGAATGTCAGCGTGCCGGACTTCGTCACGGTCGACTATCTGCCCCTCAACGAATACTCCCGCCCCGGCACGCCGCTTAGGGAAATTTCCGGCGTGGTGGTGCACTATGTCGGCAATCCCGGCACGAGCGCCGCGGCAAACCGCAGCTTTTTCGCCAACCTCGCGCTGACGCACGAGACCTACGCGAGCGCGCATTTTGTCGTCGGGCTAGAGGGTGAAATTTTGCAGTGCGTGCCGCTGACGGAGATCGCCTACTGCTCGAACACCGCGAACGACTACACCGTGTCCATCGAGGTCTGCCACGCCGATGAGACGGGCGAGTTTAACGATGCGACGATGGAGAGCCTTGAACAACTCGTCGCGTGGCTCTGCGAGACGTTCGATCTTGACCCCGCCAAAGACGTCATTCGACACTACGACGTGACGGGCAAGATCTGCCCCAAATACTATGTGGAAAACGAAGATGCGTGGCTCGCCTTCCGCGAGGACGTGAGCGCGCGCATCGAAGAGGACAAAACCGCGAACGGTGAAACCAACTGAGAAATCAAATCGGGAGGGATCTCATGCACGACTTTGTTTCCTATCTTTTTTATCTTTTGCAGCGCGGCATGCGCTTTGCCGTGCCCGCCGCGCTCGTCTGCGGTCTTATTCTGGCCGTTTGCTACGCCGTCTGCCGCAGGCAGGGCCGCCGCTTCCCGTGGGGAAAGGCGGTCTGCGCGCTGCTGCTTGTTGGCTGGGCGGCGGTCACGGTCTTCGTCACGCTGCTGCGCAGCGAGCCGAATGAATTCGCCGCGCGGCAGTGCAATTTGCAGCTTTTCCTTGCCTGGCGCGAGGCGTACCAGCGCTTCACGCTGCAAATCTGGCTCAACGTGCTGCTCAACATCGCGCTCTTCGTCCCGCTGGGATTTCTGCTGCCGCTGCTCGCTAAGCCATTTCGCAAGTGGTACGCAGCCCTCGGCGCGGGCTTCGGCGTTTCGCTCCTGATCGAGCTGTCGCAGTTTTTCACCGGGCGCGGCATGTGCGATGTGGACGACCTCTTCACCAACACGCTCGGCGCGATGCTCGGCTGGTGCACGGCGATGTTTGTGCTCGCACTGCGCCAAAAGAGCAGGACGTGGCCGCGCTACTGCGCGCTGCCCGCCGCGTTCGCGCTCGCACTATCCGCCATTTTCATTTCCTACGCCGCACAGCCCTACGGCAACCTGCGCGACGCCGCCTTCACGACGGCGGATTTGAGCGCCGTCCGCTGGTCGGTCGACTTTGCGCTCGACGAGGACAGCAAGACCGCCTGGGTCTATCGATCTCAGGCGCTCGGCAACGCGGACGCCGACCGCTTCGCCGCGGAATTTGCCGCCGCGCACGGCGTCGAATTTCCGGACATTGATTACTACGACGACACCGCGTTCTACATGAACCACTCCACCGGCGATTTTCTGAACGTCACGCTGCACGACGGCACGTGGGAATACAGCTTTGGGCGCGATCACACGCCCGTTTTCGATGCGCCCGCGTCTGGTGTCACAGAGGACATGCTGCGCGAAACGCTCGACAACTTTGGCTTCTCCGTCCCCGCCGACGCCGCGTTCACGCTCTCGCCGTATGGCGAGACCTCTTACCGCGCGGTGTTCTCCGCCGATCTTCTCCCCACGGAGGGAGGCTTCCTCCACGGTACGCTCACCTGTGATCTGAGAACACAAGGCGACGGTCAATCGACGCTCTCGCGGCTCGAAAACCGCATCACCACGCTCGCGCCCGTGCGCGAAGAGCCTATTCTCTCCCCCGCGCAGGCGCTCGCCGCACTGCAATCGGGCAAGAGCTTTGACGGCGCGTGGTTCGCGCAGAGCGTCCAACACATCGAGGTGCGCTCCTGTACGCTCGATTACCTCTCCGATTCCAAGGGCTTCTACCAGCCGGTCTATCGCTTCGAGCTGTCGCTCTCCGGTCAGGCAAGCGGCATCGCCGACGCGGTGGACTACGTTCCCGCGCTCTTCTGATTGCCGGATCGCAAGGAGGCTTACGATGAAACGCATATTTGCCGCGCTGCTCAGCTTCGCATTGTGTCTTGCGCTGCTTTTCTTCGTCCGGAACGAATCCGACGAGCCGATCCTGCACGTCGCGCTGAAACCAACCGGCGAGCAGGACGCCGCCTACATCTATGAAACGGTCTATGCAAGCGGCAAAAGCCGCCGCTGCGATGCTTTCACGCCCGACAGCGCAGTCTTTTACACCGCCGACTACGCAGACTTTGACACCTCCGCGCTTCACTCTCACAGGGTCAACACACTTGTCGCCACCACGCTCTATGATTCTGTCGGCAATGTCGTTGAACCCGACGAGACGATGATCGCCATGATGCACGCTGCCGCCGATCAGATCGACCACGCGATCTTCGATTTTCAGATCATCGTCGTGAACGGCCAGCGCTACTTTGCCTTTGTTAAGCTCAATGTCAACTGGTGGGATCCGTGCACGCTGTACGAGTACAAAAGCGGAGCGCTCCGCGCGCTTTGTCAGTGGGACAATATGCGTCTGCTGTCAGTCGGTCTCATCTGAAATCCATAGAAAAAACGTCTGTCTCGGCCGAGACAGATGTTTTTTGTTTTGGCGCCTTAAGGCGTGGAAATAAACCCCCAGTTCTACTGGGGGAAGAAAAATAGCTTTAGCATGAGTAAAACCTCCTATTGCGGTATACTGGTAAAGGTTTGGCGACCGCATTACCAGAGCAATAGGAGGTTTTATGCAATTTAAAAAAGACGAAAGAAACGAAATAAAGAGCACATCACATTCAAGATACCGTTGTCAGTATCACATCGTATTCGCACCGAAGTACCGCAGAAAAGAGATCTATGGGCAGTTGAAGAAAGACATAGGAGAAATACTGCGGACCTTGTGCAAGCAAAAGAACGTGGAAATACTGGAGGCAGAGGCGTGCATAGACCACATACATATGCTGGTGAGCATCCCGCCGTACTTAAGTGTAGCACAGTTCATGGGATTTCTCAAGGGAAAGAGCAGTTTGATGATCTTCGACAGGCACGCGAATTTGAAGTACAAGTATGGGTCGAGGAATTTTTGGTGCAGAGGATACTATGTGGATACTGTGGGGCGCAACAAAAAGATCATAGCGGAGTATATCCGAAATCAACTTGAGGAGGATTACGCTGCGGATCAGATCAGCATCAAAGAATATGCAGACCCGTTTACGGGTGACAAGAATAAGAAGGCATAAAAAGACAGCCGCTTGAAGCGGCTGCCTGAAATGGTAATGCGGTGTCAAACCTTCAACGCCCCTTTCAGGGGCTACGGTCGTAATAGCCCCTTTTAGGGGCGGACCAAACCACCAGTTTACTGGTGGTTATGATTAGTTTTTCGCTTCCAGGCTGTAGGGGTCTCTGCCGGCGGCAAATTCGGCGATCATCTCCGAGGTGAGGGCGATGCCGTTGCCCGTATAGTTCTCTCGCAGTTCCTCGCGGCTGACCCACGCGCCGTCCGCCAGCTCAAAGTTGTCGAGATGGATCGTATCGTCGTCGCCGTCGAGTCTGCACCAGTAGCCCATCATGATGTTGCCGCTGATGCCCCAGGGCTGGCAGCGGTAATAGCGCAGGTCCTTGACCTTGAGCCCGACCTCCTCCATCACCTCGCGGCGCACGGTCTGCTCAAAGCTCTCGGCAAACTCGGTAAAGCCCGCAACGAGCGCCGTGCGTGTCGCGCCGGGGCGGTTGGCGTACTTTGTGAGCAGCAGGTAGTCCCCGTGCGTCACCGCCACGATGACCGAGGGGTTGATGCGCGGGAAGATCATGTTGCCGCACTTGGGACAGCGCATCATGCGCTCATTTTCGTCGTGGACGAGCTTTTCCCCGCAGCAGCCGCAATAGCGCGCGCTGCGATACCACGAGCACAGATGCCACGCGCTGACCGCCGCATAGGCGAGCTCCTTGGGCTTTTCCGTGCGGAGAAGGCCGATGCCCCGATAGGAATAGCCCTCAATTGCGCGCTCTTTCTCGTCAAAGAGCAGGTAATACTCCCGCCCGTCGAGTTCAAAGAGATAGGTAAACGCCTCGTCGGGCTCTGCAAATATCGAGCGCACGGGGAATTTCAGTCCGTTCTCGTCGATGCGGCAGAGAAGATCCTGCCCGCGGAACTGCACCACGGCGCTGCTCTTCTTCGGCACGGCGTTCTTCTTCCACTCATTAAAAAGGTGCTTTGGCTCGATATCCTGGATCATGTCGGCTTTCCTCCCGGTCGTTGTTTCTTTCGACGAGATATTGTACAACGCCCGGCGGCATTTTGCAAGATACCTTACTCCTGAATCACGCGCTCGGCCTCGAGCGATGCGATCTTCCGTTTCGCGCGGCGCAGTCCCCGCGGGCAGTCGACAAGCCCCACAATGCACACAAGCAGGAGAAGAGATGCCGCTGTAAGCATCAGCACCTGCACTGTACTGAAATTTATGGCGGCCATGCCCGCATACTTACCAATCACGTTCGCATTCATCAGCGTCGTTAGAATATTCATCAGCATACTGCTCCCCCAGAAAAAGCTCATGATCAGACCCGCGCGCAGGTAGCGCACGGCTTTTTTCTGCTGGGCGATGAGGGAGTCAAGGTCTGAGTACAGATCAAAAGGCGTGCCGTCTGCCTTTTTGCGCAGAACGAGCAGGTCGCCCACGCTGCCGACCTCTTCAATGCCAAACTCTGTAAGCTCCGCGATGTAGGTAAGGCGGTCTATGCCCGCTTCCTTCACCTGCACGCGATACTCGTATTCGTTCGGCGCGCCGCGGCGGTAGGTGGAAAACAGCGAGCCGAATTTTTCAAGAAGCCAGCCCTCTTTCGCCATTTCGTTCGCCTGTCTTTCGATCCGCTCGGGGTCAATGGCATAGCTCGACAGATGCAGCCTTGTCTTTTTGTCCTTCGCCATGGTATGTCCTCCTTTCAGTTCCAGTTTTCCGTCAGCTTGTCGCCGTTTTGCGTCAGCTCGTGCAGTCTGCGCAGCTCCGCGCGCACGGCCTCGCGCCCCGCGGGCGTGATCTGATATTCCTTCTTGCGCCCCTCGCTCTCGTCGCCGAGCGACACGATCCAGCCGCGCTCGGTGAGCGTTGCCAGCGCGCCGTAGAGCGTTCCCGCGGCAAGGCGCACGCGCCCGCCGCTCAGGCTTTCCACATTCTGCATGATGCCGTAGCCGTGCAGCGGCGCGTCGAGCGAGAGCAGGATATAAAAGACCGCTTCGGTCAGTGCCGTCGTTCCCATGTCGCGTCTCTCCTTTCGCCTCCCGATATAACGGAAGCCGATATATCGTCTACCGATAAGCTATCACACCGCGCGCAGTCTGTCAATAGAAAAAAGGGGCAGGGAATGCAAAATTTGCACTCCCTGCCCTTTTCCATAGCACCGCAACCTTTCGCGTCCGCAGACGCGAAATCAATTTGAATCGTAAATTCTGACGTTACCGTCGTGGCATTACGACTCCCGCGCCCTTTCGGGCGTGCCAATCGTGCCACTTCCTCGAAACCGGCTCGCTTCATCCGCCACCGGCGGCGCTTCGCCGATTTCCATGCGCGTGACAATTTACACTTCTCAGGCCGCAAGTGTGGAAAACGCCCGCCGATGGCGGGCGTTTTTTGCGCGCAGCGGACTGCGTTCCCCCTCAAAAAAGCGGCAAAGCCGCTTTTTTGAAGTTTTAAAGTCTCGTGATGACCGGCAGCACCATGGGGCTGCGCTTGGTCGCCTTGAAGAGATAGTTGCTCACGGCGCTGCGGATCGCGCCCTTGAGCTCGTTCATGTCGCGTCCGCGCTTTCCGCGGAACGCCTCCGCCGTGGACATCGTGAGATTGCGAAGGTCTTGCAGGAGTTCCTCGGAATCCTTGACGTAGATGAAGCCGCGCGTGATGATCTCCGGCTCTGCGAGCAGGTCGCCGTTGTGCGCGGAGACCGGCAGCACGACGACGACCATGCCGTCCTCTGCAAGGTGCTTGCGGTCGCGCAGCACCACCGCGCCGACGTCGCCGACGCCGTAGCCGTCGACAAACACCTCGCCCGCGGGCGCGTAGCCGGGCACGCACTTCATCGAGCGCGCGCCGATCTCGACGGCGTCGCCATTGTCGCAGATGACGATGTTCTTGCGGTCCATGCCCATTTGCAGGGCGAGATCCTTATGGATCTGGAGCATGCGCTGCTCGCCGTGGACGGGGATAAAGTACTTGGGCTTTGTCAGCGCGTGAATGATCTTGAGCTCCTCCTGGCAGGCGTGGCCCGAAACGTGCAGCATATCCGCGCGGTCGTAGATGACCTCCACGCCCTTGCGGAAGAGCTCGTTGATGACGCGCGAGACGGTATTTTCGTTGCCGGGAATGGCGGAAGCCGAGATGATGACGCGGTCGCCGGGGCCGACCTCGATCTGCTTGTGCTGGGAAAAGGCCATGCGGTACAGGGCGGACATCTCCTCGCCCTGCGAGCCGGTGGTAACGATGACCTGCTTTTCAAGCGGCATCGACTTGATCTTGTTGATGTCGACGACGGTGTTCTTCGGCGGCTTCATGTAGCCGAGATCCATGGCGACTTTCGTCACATTTTCCATGCTGCGGCCGGTGACGGCCACCTTGCGTCCGCACTCCGCCGCCGCGTCCATGATCTGCTGGATGCGGTGGACATTGGAGGCAAAGGTCGTGACGATGATGCGCTGCTTGCAGCCCTGGAAGAGGCGGTTGAAGGTTCTTCCCACGGTGCGCTCGCTCATCGTGTAGCCGGGGCGCTCAACGTTCGTTGAATCCGCGAGCAGCGCGAGAACGCCCTGCTTGCCAAGCTCGCCGAAGCGGGCAAGGTCGATCACCTCGCCGTCGATGGGCGTCGAGTCGATCTTGAAGTCGCCCGTGTGGACGATGGTGCCGAGCCCCGTGTGAATGGCGAAAGCCACGCTGTCCGCGATGGAGTGGTTGACGTGAATAAACTCCACGCTGAACTTGCCGGCCTTGACGGTCATGCCGCTTTCCACCGTGACGATCTTCGTGGTTTTAAGAAGGCCGTGCTCTTCGAGCTTGAGGCGAATGAGTCCCGCCGTCAGGCGCGTGCAGTAGATGGGAATATTCACCTTTTTGAGGATATAGGGCACCGCGCCGATGTGGTCCTCGTGCCCGTGGGTAATGAACATGCCGCGGATGCGGTTCTTGTGCTTGACAAGATAGCTCACGTCGGGAATGACGCAGTCAATGCCGTACATATCGTCGCCGGGGAAGGCCATGCCGCAGTCGACCACGATGATCTCGCCGCCGTACTCGTACACGGTCATGTTCTTGCCGATCTCATTGAGACCGCCGAGAGGGATGATTTTCAACTGTTCAGCCAATGCTGGTTCAACTCCTTTTGATTCGTTTGAAATATAAAAAACGATAGATTTGTTTTGAATTTGTTTTCTGTCCGGGTCAGCAGGGCGCAAGGCAGAAGAGACGTCCGTGCGCATGCTTCGCCCTGCATCACGAAGCATTTGCACCTGCGGCGCCTTAAGGAGACCCATATGGACTTTTTTATAAAAACCGCGGACAAGCCGCAGCCAAAACCAAAGAAAAACAGACCCGTGGGCAGAAATACCTCACGTTTTCCTGCTGTATGCGAAGTAGTATAGCACATTCCGTGTAAAAAGTATACCACATTTTTGTCGAAGGACAGATTTTTAATTTAATGTGGTGACTTTACCTTGTCACCGCTCTATGAGCCGTGTTATAATGGAATAAGTTATTCCCTGCGCTGAGCCGCACGGCTTATTACCTGGACGGGAGGGCAGCTTTTTATGAAGAACAAACGCATCAGCAAGCTGGTGGATCCCAGCTTCCGGCTGTATTTTATCGTTGGCTTTGCGTTCGCCGCTGTCACAACGCGCGTGAGCGTTCCGCTCGCCATCTGCGAGGCTGCGGCAACGGCATTCCTCTGGTGGTACTTCCGCCACACGGCGCAGAAGCGCCGCGAGGGCATTCGCAAATACATCGACGATATGACCGATGATATGACTACCGCCGACAAGGCCTCGATGCTCTCGGCGCCGTTTGCAATGATGGTCTTTCGTCCCGACACGCAGGAGATCCTCTGGAGCAACGACAGCTTCATGCAGCTTACCGGTGTGCGCGAGGATCTCTTCGACAACCGCATCGACGATGTTCTGCCCGACTTTCCCACCCACTGGCTGCTGGAGGGCAAGAGTGAATGCCCGGAAACGGTGATGCTGGGTGAGCGCCACTTCCGCGTGTTCGGCAATTTGAGTCACCCCTCCGCCCGCCGCGGCGGACAGGGGCTGCTCGCCACCACCTACTGGACGGACGTGACCGAGCAGGACACGCTGCGCGAAGAAAATGAGCGCCGCCGCCCCATTGTCTCGGTCATCGTGATCGACAACTACGAAGAGCTGATGAAGGCCGGCAGCGAAGCGTCGCGCAGCGCGGTGCTCGCCGCCATCGACGAAAAACTCAACGCATGGCTTCAGGATTCCCACAGTCTGCTGCGCAAATTTGACCGCAACCGCTACATGCTCGTCACGACCGAGCAGGAGTATCAAAAGCTTCTCGAGGGCAAATTCTCCGTGCTTGACGCCGTGCGCAGCGTCGTCACTGAGGACGGCGTGGCCGCAACGCTCTCCATCGGCGTTGGCAAGGACGTGGACGATTACGAAACGCTCTACCAGAACGCCATGCTCTCGATTGAAATGGCGCTCTCGCGCGGCGGCGACCAGGTCGTCGTGCGCAACCGCCTCGACTTCGAGTTCTACGGCGGCAAGTCGAAATCCACCGAAAAACGCACAAAGGTCAAATCCCGCGTGATGGCGAATGCCCTCGGTGAGCTCATTTCCGACGCAGGCCAGATCTTTGTCATGGGACACAAGCACGCCGACATGGACGCCGTCGGCGCGGCGGCGGGCATCTGCTGCATTGCGCGCAAGCGCGGCAAAAAAGCGCAGATCGTCGTCGACATGGAGGATAATGTTGCCAAGCCGATCCTCGCCAAGCTTGCAGCCCTGCCGGAATATAAGGATGTGTTCATCTCCGGAAGCGATGCGTTCATCTCCGCCCAGCCGGGTGCACTGCTCGTGGTGGTCGACACCAACCGCCCCGACCTTGTCGAATCCGAGCAGCTGCTTGACGCCTGCAACCGCGTGGCGGTCATCGACCATCACCGCCGTGCCGCCAATTATATCGAATCCGCCGCGCTCAATTTCCACGAGCCTTACGCCTCCAGCGCATCTGAGCTCGTCACAGAGCTTTTGCAGTATCTTGCCGACCCGACCGATCTTCTTCGTGCAGAGTCTGAAGCACTGCTTGCGGGCATCGTGCTCGACACGAAGAATTTCACCATGCGCACCGGCGGGCGCACATTTGAAGCCGCCGCGTTCCTGCGCCGCGCGGGCGCGGACACGTCGGACGTGCAGCGTTTCTTCCAGAGCGACCTTGCCGGCATGATCGAGCGCTATGAGATCATTCGCCACGCAGAGCTCGTCAACGGCGACATTGCCGTTGCCGCCGTCGAAAAGGAGATCGACCGCGTGACCGCCGCCAAGACGGCCGACGAGCTTCTGACGCTCTCGGGCATTCACGCCTCATTCGTGCTGTTCAAGAACGGCACGGGCGTAAACCTCTCGGCGAGATCGCTCGGCGAGATCAACGTACAGTTCATTATGGAAAAGCTCGGCGGCGGCGGCAACTCTACTACCGCCGGCGGCCAGGTGGCCGATGCCAGCGTCGACGAGGTGCGGGCGCGTCTGCTCAACGCCATCGACGAATATATGGAAGAGTAACGCTCTTCCCCACAACGTAAATCACCCCACAAGGAGGACATACACATGAAAGTCATTTTAACACAGGACGTCAGAGGTCAGGGCAAGAAGGGTCAGCTCATCGACGCAGCCGAGGGCTACGCAAGAAACTTCCTGCTGCCCCGCAAGCTCGCCGTGCTCGCCACGGCCGACGCCATCAACACCATGAACTTAAAGGAAAAGGCACGCAGAGCCGAGGAGGCCGCGAACCGTCAGGCCGCCGTTGAAATGGGCGGCAAGCTCAAGAACGTAACCGTGAAGCTCACGGCCAAGGGCGGCAAGGAGGGCAAGCTCTTCGGTGCCATCACAAGCAAGGAGATCTCCGAGGCTCTTGCCAACCAGTTCCAGCTCGACGTGCCCAAGCAGAAGATCGTGCTCGACGAGCCCATCAAGGCCTACGGCACCTACGAGGTGAAGGCAAAGCTCGGCTACGAGGTCAGCGCCAAGTTCTCCGTCAGCGTGAGCGAGGAGTAAGAACGCGCACTATTACGCAATAAGGAGGTTTTCCCGTGGAGGATATCTTCTACCGGCAGATGCCTCATTCTCTTGAGGCGGAGCAGTCCGTGATCGGCTCGATGCTCATCGACGCAAACTGCGTCAAAGACGTAATGGAGCAGCTCCGTCCCGATGATTTTTACCTAAAGCAGAACCGCGAGATCTTTGAAACGATCTACTCCATGTTCGTCTACTCCAAGCCCATCGACGGCGTGACCGTCGCGGGCGAAATGGAGAAAAACGGCACCTACGATGAAAACACCACGCGCCCGTATCTCGCCCAGCTCATGGACGTGACGCCCACGAGCGCAAATGTGATGGAGTACGTCAGCATCGTACGCGACAAGGCGCTGCTGCGCGCGCTCTACACCGCGGCGGGGGAGATCTCCGCCATGGTGCAGGACGGTACAGGCGGCGCGTCCAACGTGCTCGACGCGGCAGAGCAGAAGATCTATGCCGTGCGCCGCGGGCGCAGCGCGCAGAGCATGGCGAACATCGGCGTTGTTTTGCAGGGCGTGCTCGATCACTTAAGCGAGCTGAGCGCCAACGGCGGCAAGACCCTGCCGGGACTTCCCACGGGCTTTGGCGTGCTGGACGACCGGATGAACGGTCTCAACAAGTCCGACCTTGTGCTGCTGGCCGCACGTCCCGGTATGGGCAAAACGAGTATGGCGCTGAACCTTGCGCTGAACGTCGCCCGCACGAGCGGGCAGGCCGTGGCCATCTTCTCGCTCGAAATGTCGCGCGAGCAGCTCGTCACGCGCATTTTGTCGAATCAGGCGACGGTCGAAAACCAGCGGCTCGTGACGGGCAACCTCCGCGAGGCCGACTGGGTCAACATTGCAAACGCCGCCTCGGTTCTCTCCGGGCTCAATATTCTCATCGACGATAACCCGATGCTCACGGTGGCGGATATGAACGCCAAGTGCCGCCGCATCGACAACCTGGGCTTTGTCGTCATCGACTACTTGCAGCTGATGGCCTCCTCCGGCACCAAGGGCTACAGCGGCGAGAGCCGCCAGCAGGTCGTCAGCGACATTTCCCGTATGCTCAAGATCATGGCAAAGGAGCTGCAAGTCCCCGTGCTGTGTCTCTCGCAGCTCTCGCGTGCGAACGAAAAGCGCGAGGACAAGCGCCCCATGCTCTCCGACCTTCGTGAATCGGGCGCTATCGAGCAGGACGCGGATATTGTCATGTTCCTCTACCGCGACGACTACTACAACGAAAACTCGGAAAAGCGCAACATTGCCGAGTGCATCATCGCCAAGAACCGTCACGGCGAAACGGGCAAGGTAGAGCTCGCCTGGTCGCCGCAGTATACAACCTTCTCCTCTCTTGACTACCGGCATGAAGAGGACTGATCTGCCGCGCGCGGAAGCGCTCTGCGCGCAATATCTCAACAAGGCTCAGCGCGTGCTCGCCGCCGTGTCCGGCGGCGCAGACTCGATGTGTCTCCTCTATTTTCTGCGTGAGCAGGGCTATGACGTTTCCTGCGCGCACTTCAACCACCGGCTGCGCGGCGAAGAAGCCGTGCGCGACGAAGAATTCGTCCGCGCATGGTGCGAAGAAGAGAGGATCCCCTTCTGCTCGGGTTCCGGCGATGTGCGCGCCCATGCGCACAAAACGGGCAAGACCGTGGAAGAGGCTGCGCGCGACCTGCGCTACGCCTTTCTGCGTGAAACGGCGAAAAAGCTGAATGCACAGCTCACGCTGGCGCATCACGCAGACGACAACGCAGAAACGGTGCTTTTAAACCTCGTCCGCGGAACGGATCTGCACGGCCTTTGCGGCATGCGGCCAAAGCAGGGCGATCTCGTTCGTCCGTTTTTGGAGCAGACGCGCGCGGAACTCGCCGCCTATGCGCATTCTCACAACATTCCGCATGTCGAGGATCGCACCAACGCAGACCCGAACGCCGCCGCGCGGAACTTCCTGCGCCTTGAGATCCTGCCGCGGCTTCAAACGCTCAACCCCCGCGCAGGCGAGCACATCGCCGCAACGGCGCGCTCGCTCGTCTCGCTCGACGATTCGATCGAGCGGCAGGCAGAGGCTCTCCTCACCGCCGCAGAGCAAAATGACGGCAGCATCGCGCTGCCGCTTGCGTCCTTCCGCGCCTCGGGCAGCGCCGTGCAGGCGCGTGTGCTGCTGCGCATGGCGGACGCGCTCGGCATCGGACGCAAGGATATTGGCCGCGACCAGCTGAGCACCGTCCTCGCCCTTGCGCAAAAGGGCGGCACGGCGGCACGGCAGATCTCGCTGCCGCGCGGCGCGACCGTACGCATGGCAGATGGCTTTCTCACGATGCACCTATCCCCCGCCGCGCCGGAAAAGGCGGCGCTTACGGAGGGCGTTCCCCTTCACTGGGGAAACTTTGAGCTGACGCTGCTGCGCAGAGCCGACGGCGAGGGCATTTCGCTCCGTGCGCCGAACGCAGGCGAATCTCTCTTCGCTGCGCCCTGTGACCTGTCCGCGCGCTTGACGCTCGAGGGCGCAAACGGCGCGCGCAGCGTCAAGCGCCTGTGCGTTGACAAAAAGATTACGCCGCCCGAGCGTGACGCGCTGCCCGCGATCTACGCGGGCGATCGTCTCGCCGCCGTGTGGCGGCTGGGAACGGACGTTTCCTTCCTGCCGCAAAGCGAAGAAGATGCTCGCTTTGTGCGCATTGTTCCCCTTTAAATCATTTTGTGTGCTCCGCGGCGAAAAGCCGCATCGAATACAACAAATACGAATAAAAAGAAAATGGAGAAAAAAGCTATGGCTAAGAGCAATATGGATCAGGACATTCTGAAGGTACTGTATTCCGAAGAACAGCTGAAAGCGCGCGTGCAGGAGATGGGCGACGAACTTTACGAGCGCCTGAAGGACAAGAACCCCCTGTTTCTCGGCGTGCTGAAGGGCTCGTTCATCTTCATGGCCGACATCGTGCGCGCCTGCCAGCTCAAGAGCGACATTGAATTCATCGCCGTTTCGTCCTATCAGAACGCAACGTCCTCCTCCGGCGTGGTGCAGATCACGCACGATCTCCAGCAGGATATCACGGGCCGCGACATTGTCGTCATCGAGGACATTCTCGACTCCGGCAATACGCTCTACTTCCTCAAGAATTACTTTATGACCAAGGGCGCCGCCAGCGTGACGGTCGTGACACTGCTCGACAAGCCCTCCCGCCGCACCAAGCCCATCGTCGCCGACCTTGCGGGCTTTGAAGTGCCAGACGAGTTCGTCGTCGGCTACGGTCTCGACTATGCGCAGAAGTACCGCAACATGCCCTATATCGGCGTGCTCAAGCCCGAGGTCTATTCGGAAAACTAAATCCAGTTCAAAAAAGTGGCACGGCCACTTTTTTGAATATGCAAGGAGGATATCCCATTGACTCAACAGACCAAGCGTCCCAATCTCCTGCCGTATCTTCTGGCGCTGCTCGTGCTTGTCGGCATCTACGGCTTCATGAGCAAGCCGGCAGAGCCCGAGCCGTCCTATGCCGAGGTGCGCGAGCTGTTTGAAACCGAGCAGGTCTCCGCCTTCACGGTGACAGACACCACGCTGCGCATGAAGCTGCGCGAGCCGATCGACGGGAAAACGGAGCTTAAAAAAGATCTTTTCAGCGTAACGCTCTTCTACGATGACTTAGGCGAGCTCATCGAGCAGCAGAAAGCCGACGGCATCATCGAGGACTATGACTTCACCGCCGACCATTCGATCAATTATGTTGCGATGTTCGCGCCTTACGTGCTGGCAGTGCTCGGCATCTTTGCCATCTGGTACTTCCTCTCCCTCCGCTCTGCGGGCGGCGGCGGAGACCGCATGGCAAAATTCGGCACGGCCTCCTTCAAGACCGGCGGCGACAACAAACGTCCCACGACCTTCTCCGACGTTGCCGGTGCAGATGAGGAAAAGGAAGAATTGCAGGAGATCGTCGACTTTTTGAAAGCGCCGGGCAAATTCATCGACCTCGGCGCGCGTATTCCCAAGGGCGTGCTGCTCGTCGGCCCTCCGGGCACGGGCAAGACACTGCTGGCGCGCGCGGTCGCCGGCGAAGCCGGCGTGCAGTTCCTCTCGATCTCCGGCTCCGACTTTGTTGAGATGTATGTCGGCGTCGGCGCGAGCCGCGTGCGCGACCTCTTTGAACAGGCGAAAAAGCTCGCCCCGGCCATCATCTTCATTGACGAGATCGATGCCGTCGGCCGCCAGCGCGGCACGGGTCTCGGCGGCGGACACGACGAGCGCGAGCAGACGCTCAACCAGCTGCTCGTCGAAATGGACGGCTTCGGCACGAATCAGGGCGTTGTCGTCATGGCGGCAACGAACCGCGCCGATATTCTTGACCCCGCGCTGCTGCGCCCCGGCCGCTTTGACCGCCAGGTTTATGTAGGACTTCCCGACATTCGCGGCCGCGAAGAGATCCTGAAGATCCACGCCAAGAACAAGCCCCTTGCCGAGGACGTGGAGCTTTCCACCGTCGCCAAGGGCACGCCCGGCTTCACGGGCGCAGACCTTGAAAACCTCTGCAACGAGGCGGCGCTGCTCGCCGCCCGCCGCGGCAGCAAGCTCATCACGATGTCCGACTTCTCCGAAGCGGAGATCAAGGTCATCGCAGGCCCCGAGAAGAAGAGCCGCGTCGTGAGCGAGCACGAGCGCAAGCTCACCGCCTATCACGAGGCCGGTCACGCCATCGTGATGCACGCCCTGCCCACGCACGATCCCGTGCACCAAATCACGATCGTCCCGCGCGGCGGCGCGGGCGGCATGACGATCTCGCTGCCGACGGAGGATCGCTCGTATCAGTCCAAGCGCTATATGGAAGAGCAGATCGTGTCGCTGCTCGGCGGCCGCGTTGCCGAAAAGCTGATGCTCGGCGACATTTCGACCGGCGCCTCGAATGACATCCAGCGTGCCTCGCAGATCGCGCGCAAGATGGTCACGGTGTACGGCATGAGCGAAAGGCTCGGCTCCATTTCGTTTGAATCCGGCCACGATGAGATCTTCATCGGCCGCTCGATGGCGCAGGCCAAGCCCTATTCCGAGCAGGTCGCCGCGCAGATCGACGAGGAAGTCAAATCCATTGTCGACGCTGCCTACGAGCGCTGCGAGGATATCCTCATGCGTGATCGGGCGCACCTCATCGCCGTTGCCGAGTTCCTGCTTGCGCACGAAACGATGAGCGCCGAGGAATTTGAGGCCGTTTTTACCCCCCAAAATACCGAGAGTGACAAAATCTAATCTTTCTATGAATGAATGAAATATCTCATCAACCCGCCGTTGGTGAGATATTTTTTCGTTTTTTCGCAAGATTTCCTGCATTTTGACTCTTTCCCCTCTTGCCAATTCCATTCTTTCTGCTATAATGGGGCATTAGTATTAGTTTTATATGAAAGAAGAGAATCGAACATGAAGAAAAGCAGTAGTTTCAGCGGCTCGCTCGGCTTTGTGCTGGCCGCAGCCGGCAGCGCGGTAGGCGTCGGCAACATCTGGCGCTTCCCCTACCTCTGCGCCAAGGACGGCGGCGGTCTTTTTCTGCTCATTTACCTTGTGCTGGTGCTGACCTTCGGCTTTACCCTGCTCACGACCGACGTCGCCATCGGCCGCCGCACGAAGCAGAACGCGCTGAACGCCTTTGCAACGCTCAACAAGAAGTGGCGCTTTCTGGGCTATCTCACCTTCCTTGTCCCCACGCTTATCATGACGTATTACTCCGTCATCGGCGGCTGGATCACGAAGTATTTTGCCCTCTACCTCTTCTCGGGCGGCAGCGCGGCGGCGCAGGACGGCTTTTTCACCTCCTTCATCACCTCCCCTGTCTCCCCCATCGTCTTTATGCTGCTCTTCCTCGCGCTGACGGCGTGGGTCGTGTACTGCGGCGTGGAAAAGGGCATTGAAAAGTTTTCGCGCTACATTATGCCGGGACTGCTGCTTCTCATCATCGGCATTGCGATCTTCTCGCTCACGCTCAGCTACACGGACGAGAGCGGCGTGACGCGCACGGGCATGGAGGGCTTCCTTGTCTACATCAAGCCCGACTTCACGGGGCTGACCGTCCCGCGTTTCCTGAACATCGTGCTTGACGCGATGAGCCAGCTCTTCTTTTCCCTCAGCGTGAGCATGGGCATCATGATCACCTACGGCAGTTACGTCAAGGACGATGTTGACCTCAACAAGGCCAACAACCAGATCGAAATTTTCGACACGGGCGTTGCCTTCCTCGCAGGTCTGATGATCATTCCGGCGGTCTATGTTTTCCTCGGCACCGAGGGCATGGCCAGCGGCCCGAGCCTGACGTTCATCAGCCTGCCGAAGGTCTTTGCCGCGATGGGCGGCGTGGGGCGCGTCATTGGCGCGGTGTTCTTCCTCGCGCTTGGTTTCGCCGCGCTGACGAGCTGTGTGTCCGTCATGGAGACGCTCGTTGCCAACTGCATGGAGATCTTCCACAAGTCGCGCAAGGAGATGTGCGCCGTCGTCGGCGTCTACTCTCTCGTCACGGCAGTTCTCATCTGCCTGGGTTACAACGCGCTCTACTTCGAGCTGCCGCTGCCCAACGGTTCGACCGCGCAGCTGCTCGACGTGATGGACTACATCAGCAACAGTTTCCTCATGCCCTTCATCAGCCTGCTGACGAGCATTTTGGTCGGCTGGGTCGTGGGGCCGAAGTGGATCATCGCCGAGGTCGAGAAAAACGGCGAGCACTTCCGCCGCGCAAAGCTCTACAGCGTGATGATGCGCTACGTTGTTCCCGTGGTCATGCTCATTCTGTTTTTGACCTCCACAGGTCTTGGCAGCCTGATCTTCGCCGGCTGAGAGAGCACGCCGCACCGCTTTTTCCCCCTGAACAGAAAACAAGCCTCCGGTCAAATGACCGGAGGCTTGTTGTTATGCGTTTATCTTACCGCGCGGGAAACTTACATTTCCTTGATGGCAGCCTGTGCGGCGGCGAGGCGGGCGATGGGCACGCGGAACGGGCTGCAGGAGACATAGTCCAGGCCGACCTTGTGGCAGAACTCGACGGACATGGGGTCGCCGCCGTGCTCGCCGCAGATGCCGAGGTGGATGTCGGGGTTGGACTCGCGGCCGAGCTTTGCCGCCATGGCAACGAGCTTGCCGACGCCGACCTGGTCGAGGCGGGCGAACGGATCGCTCTCGTAGATCTTCTTGTCGTAGTACGCGCCAAGGAACTTGCCGGCGTCGTCACGAGAGAAGCCGAAGGTCATCTGAGTGAGGTCGTTGGTACCGAAGGAGAAGAAGTCCGCTTCCTTGGCGATCTCGTCTGCGGTCAGAGCGGCGCGCGGGATCTCAATCATGGTGCCGACCTTGTACTTCATGGAGCTGCCGGCCTCGGCGATCAGCTTGTCAGCGATCTCGACGACGACGTCCTTAACGTACTTGAGCTCCTTGACCTCGCCAACGAGCGGGATCATGATCTCGGGAACCATGTTCCACTCGGGGTGCGCGGCGCTGACGTTGAGCGCAGCCTTGATGACCGCGCGGGTCTGCATGGCAGCGATCTCGGGGAAGGTGACGGCCAGGCGGCAGCCACGGTGACCCATCATGGGGTTGAACTCATGCAGGGAGGCGATGATGTTCTTGATCTCCTCAACGCTCTTGCCCATGTCCCTGGCGAGGTGGGCAATGTCAGCTTCGTCGGTGGGAACGAACTCGTGCAGAGGGGGATCGAGGAAGCGAACGGTCATCGGACGGCCCTCGAGGGCGATATACATGGCTTCAAAGTCGCCCTGCTGCATCGGCTCGAGCTTGGCCAGCGCCTTCTCGCGCTGCTCAACGGTGTCGGAGCAGATCATCTCGCGGATGGCGGGGATACGGTCGGGCAGGAAGAACATGTGCTCAGTACGGCAGAGGCCAATGCCCTCGGCGCCGAACTTCACGGCCTGCTCGGTATCATGCGGGTTATCGGCGTTGGTGCGAACACCCAGACGGCGATACTTGTCGGCCCATGCCATGACGCGGCCGAACTCGCCGCCGATGGTGGCGTCGACCGTGGGGATGATGCCGTCGTAGATGTTACCGGTGGAACCGTCGAGAGAGATGAAGTCGCCCTCGTGATAGGTCTTGCCGGCGAGCTCGAACTTCTTGTTCTCCTCGTCCATCTTGATCTCGCCGCAGCCGGAAACGCAGCACTTACCCATGCCGCGCGCGACGACAGCCGCGTGGGAGGTCATACCGCCGCGGACGGTCAGGATACCCTGAGCGGCCTTCATGCCCTCGATGTCCTCCGGGGAGGTCTCGAGACGGACGAGAACGACCTTCTCGCCGCGCTCCTGCCACTCCTTGGCGTCCTCGGCAGAGAAGACGATCTTGCCGCAGGCAGCGCCGGGGGAGGCGGGCAGCGCCTTGCCGACAGCGGGAGCCGCCTTGAGCGCGGCAGCGTCGAACTGGGGATGGAGCAGGGTGTCGAGGTTGCGGGGCTCGATCATGGAGACCGCCTTCTTCTCGTCGATCATACCCTCGTCGACGAGGTCGCAGGCGATCTTGAGAGCAGCCTGCGCGGTACGCTTACCGCTGCGGCACTGGAGCATGTAGAGCTTGCCGTTCTCGACGGTGAACTCCATGTCCTGCATGTCGCGGTAGTGATCCTCGAGCAGGTCGCAGACCTTGACGAAGTCGGCGTAGGCCTGGGGGAACTTCGCCTCCATCTGGGAGATGGGCATCGGGGTGCGGACGCCGGCGACGACGTCCTCGCCCTGGGCATTGGTCAGGAACTCGCCCATGAGCTTCTTCTCGCCGGTGGCGGGGTCACGGGTGAAGGCAACGCCGGTACCGGAATTCTCATTCAGGTTGCCGAAGACCATCGGCATGACGTTGACGGCAGTACCCCAGGAATAGGGAATATCATTGTCGCGGCGATAGACGTTCGCGCGCGGGTTGTCCCAGGAGCGGAACACGGCGCGAATGGCCTCGTACAGCTGGGCCTTGGGGTCGGAGGGGAAGTCCTCGCCGATCTGCTGCTTATACTCGGCCTTGAACTGCTCGGCGAGCTCCTTGAGGTCGGCCGCGGTCAGCTCAACGTCGAGCTTGACGCCGCGCTTTTCCTTCATCGCGTCAATGAGCTGCTCAAAGTACTTCTTGCCCACTTCCATAACGACATCGGAGAACATCTGGATGAAGCGGCGATAAGAGTCGTAAACGAAGCGCTCGAAGTTGGGATCGGGGTTGCCTGCGATCATAGCGGCAACGACCTCGTCGTTCAGACCGAGGTTCAGGATGGTGTCCATCATGCCGGGCATGGAAGCGCGTGCGCCGGAACGGACGGAGACGAGCAGGGGGTTCTTCAGATCGCCGAACTTCTTGCCGTTAATTTCTTCCATCTTGCCGACGAATTCCATGATCTGCGCCATGATCTCGTCGTTGATCTTGCGGCCGTCCTCATAGTACTGAGTGCAGGCCTCGGTGGTGATGGTGAAACCCTGGGGAACGGGCAGACCGATGTTGGTCATCTCAGCAAGGTTCGCGCCCTTGCCGCCCAGAAGCTCACGCATGCTCGCGTTACCTTCCGAGAACAGATAGACATACTTTTTGCTCATAGGTTTTCCTCCATTTAAAAATGTATCGCTGAGTGATTTATTATCAAGCCATATTATTATAGACAGAAAATCACCGACTTTCAATAATAAGTTGTGAAATTTTTGTCGAATCTCATTCTTTTTTTCCGCCGCGCGACATTCTTTGGTGCGGATTCGTCCCGTTTTTGCCGCGCGGATGCAGATTTTCTTGCAAGCGCCGCGGTTTTGCGATATACTATTTTTATATTTGCGCGCCCGCCGCGCGCAGAGCAAGAGAGCATGGAGCATTCAATGGAGCTTTTGGAATTTGCAAAAACCGATACCGCCGCGCGTCTCCGCGTTGCCGCCGGACGCGGCGCGCTGCCGCACGCGCTCATCTTCAGCGGAAGCGGCGACCGCGTTGCCGCCGCGCGCTATACTGCCGCCGCGATGGAGTGTACTGCCCAGCATAAGCCCTGCCTTACCTGCCCCGCCTGCCGCAAGGTGGTGCAGGACATTCACCCCGATGTTTCGTTCGTGCGCGACGCAGAGCACAAGGAGCTTTCGGTCGACACGGTGCGCGCAATGCGTGCCGATGCCTTCATTCGCCCGAACGAGGGCGCGCGCAAGGTCTACATCTTTGAGGACTGCACCATCCTGACCGAGAAGGATCAGAATGTCCTCTTAAAGCTGGTGGAGGAAGGCCCCGCCTACGCGGCGTTTTTCTTCTGTGCGGAGAATCCTGCCGTGCTTTTGCAAACCATTCGCTCGCGCTGCGTGGAGGTCAAGCTCTCTCCGGTTTCGCAGGAAGCGGACGCGCCGGGGGAGCGCTCGCTGGAACTTGCGCGTCTGATCGCCGAGGGGTCGCATGCGTCCCGCGCGGCGTTCCTTGCAAAGCTGGAAACGCAGAAGGTGTCGCGCGACGATTTGTCCTCGCTTTTTGAGGAAACGCGCTTGCTGCTCTCGTCCGCCCTGCTGGGGCAGTATGGCGTGAGCGTACCGGAATGTGAAGTGAGGGCGGCGCGGCTGCTTGCTTCTCGCTTGACAAAAGCGAAATTACTCGGCACAATAGATCTATTGCAGGAATATCGCAGCAAATGCACCTATAACGTCGGCGTTGGCCCCACACTGGGCGGCTTCGCCGTTGAATTGGAGGAAATCCTTTGACAGAAGTGATCGGAGTCCGCTTTCGCGGCGGATGCAAAGAATATTATTTTGACCCGCACGGCATCGCAGTCGAGCCCAATGAGTTCGTCATCGTCGAGACCGCGCAGGGGCTCGAGTACGCCCACTGCGTCTCGGGCAACCACGAGGTAGCAGACGACGCTGTTGTCCAGCCGCTGCGCCCGCTTGTGCGCGTGGCGACAGAGAACGATGACCGCACCTATGCCTACAACAAGAGCCGGGAGAAAAACGCCTTTGAGGTCTGCCAGAAGAAGATCTTAGAGCGCGGGCTCGACATGAAGCTCGTGCGCGTGGAGAGCAACTTTGACGGCAGCAAGATCATCTTTTTCTTCACGTCTGACGGGCGCGTAGACTTCCGCGAGCTTGTGCGTGACTTAGCCGGCGTGTTCCGCGCGCGCATCGAGCTGCGGCAGATCGGCGTGCGCGACGAGGCAAAGATGCTCGGCGGTCTCGGCATCTGCGGCCGGCCCTTCTGCTGCTCGCAGTTTCTGGACGATTTTGTCCCCGTGTCCATCAAGATGGCCAAGACGCAGAACCTCAGCCTGAACCCAACCAAGATCTCCGGCACCTGCGGCCGCCTCATGTGCTGCCTCAAATATGAGCAGAACGCCTATGAGGACGCGGTGCGCCGCTGTCCGAAGGCAGAATCGTTCGTGGCAACGCCCGACGGTCTCGGCAACGTGAGCAGCGTGGACATTCTGCGCGAGCAGGTACTCGTGCGGCTCGACGGGCAGAACGAAGGCCCCAAGCGCTACCGCACCTGTGAGATCCAGGTGCTGCGCAACGGCAAGGGCTCGCGCGACGGCATCGAGATCCCCACGACGCTGCCTGAGCGCTATCAGGAGCCCGAAGAGGAAGAGCTGCAGCTCACGCCGAGCTTTTTCTCCTCCGCCAAGCCCATCGTTCCGCCCGAACAGTGGGCGCCTCCTGCCGCAAAAGACGATGCGGACGCAGAGGAAGAAACCGAAAAGCACCGCTCACGCCGCGGCGGCAGAGGACATCGCGGCGGCAGAGGCCGCGGCAAGGGCCATGCAGGGGGTGGCGAAAAGGCCGAAGCCCAGGAAAAGAATGCAGAAAGCCGCAGCGAAAAGCCGCAGCGCAGCGAGAAGGCAAACGGCGGACGCCGTGAGCGTCCCGACCGCAGCACCGAGAAAAACGGCGAGCGCCGCGCCCCGCGGCAAAATAAGCCGAACAACGAAAATCCCGACGCGCCGAAAGCGCCGCGTCCTCCCCGTCCGCCGAAGGCCGAGGGCGCAGGAGAGGGCGGCGAGAACAAGCCGCGCCGCCGCAGTCATCGCGGCGGCAGAGGCCGCCGCAGAAGCGGCGGTCAGGGCGGCGAAAACACCGCGCCGAAGAGCGAATCGTAAACAAGGAATAAAACCGCCGCGAAGCACAGCTGTTTCGCGGCGGTTTTGCCAAAAAGCGGAAAGGAGTCATTCTCATGCTGTATCATGCCTCCCCTATCGGCGGTCTCGTCGTCCTCACGCCGCACGTCTCCAACCACGGCCGCCCGCTCGTCTACTTTTCGAAGAAACGGGAAAATGTGCTGGTCTATCTGAGCAATGCCGTTGAAAAATACTGCCGCGATACCGGCTTTGTCCACACGGGCCGGTGGGAAAAATGGGGACCTTACGGCTTCGACTTAGACGGCGTGCAGCGGCTGGAGGAATACTACCCCAACGCGCTGGTGGAAACCTATGCCGGCGTCTCCGGCTATATTTATGGCGCGGAACCGGCGAAGGCGGTGCCCGTTTCCGACGTGCCGTTTGCGGTCACGTCCGAAGAGGCGGCAGCGGTCGTCTCATGCGAGTTCGTCCCCGACGCCTATGAGGCCATTCTCCGCGCAGAGCGGGAGGGGCTGCTGCACATTTTGCGCTATGCGCAGACCGGCGAGCCGTTCCGCGCATGGGTGCGGCAGACTATGCTGAAAGAATATGAAAACGCAGCAGAACATCCCGACTACCGACACTTTATCGAGGGGAAATTCGGCATCTTTGGCTGACGTTTTCGCGCAAACCATCCCTTTTCATTTCTCCCGCGCCGTGGTATACTTTTGCCGAAAAACAACGAGAACAGAAGAGAGGATCAACCATGCTGAAATTCAACAAGGTGCTGCTCGCCAGCGACTTTGACAACACCCTCGTCTACACGCAGGGTGCGCTGGAGCGCGGCGAGGACATTCCGCCGATGAGCGCGCGCAACCGCGAGGCGGTCGAATACTTCATGCAAAACGGCGGCTATTTTTCGATCTCCACCGGTCGTGCGCTGCCCGCCTTTTCCCGCTATGCGCAGGATCTGCCCTGCAACGCGCCCTGTGTGATCGCAAACGGCGCCGCCATCTACGACTTTAACAAGGACTGCTATGTGGAAACGGCGTTTCTCGACGCAGACATCTACGATCACGTCGACGCGCTGCTCACCCGCTTTCCGGGCCTTTGCTTTGAGATCTATCACGATGACCGCCGCATCCACGTGCTGCACCCCAATGACTTTGTCCGCAACCACGAGCATCTGACGCGTGCCAAAACCGTGGAGGTACAAAGCTTCCGTGAGGTGGATCTGCCGATCATCAAGCTGCTCTTTGAAGAGGAAAAGCCGCTCCTGGACGAGGTGCGCAGCTTTATCCTCGCTCAGGAATGGGGCGCGCGCTACGAGCTTATTTTTTCGAGCGACCACCTGCTTGAGCTGACGCGCCGCGGCGCGACGAAGGGCGGCATGATCTTAAAGCTTGCCAAGCTGCTCGGCGTTGCGCGCAGGGACATTTACTGCGTCGGCGACCACAACAACGATATTCCGATGCTCGCCGTTTCCGAGATCGGTTTCGCGCCCGAAAATGCCATCTCCGAGGTCAAGGAGTGGGGCGCGCATATCGTCTGCCACTGCAAAGACGGCGCACTGGCCGACGTGGTGGAGATCCTTGACGGGCGATACTGAGTTCAAAAAGATGGCAGAGCCGCTTTTTTCTTTTCCGCTGCCCTTTTTCGTACAACTTTTCGTTTGCTCACGCATATAATAGCCGGGTGAGTGAATAGCAGAAAGGAATGATACGATGAAGGAGAAAGAGATGGAGATTTGCTATGGTGACGTGGACGATATGATCTTCGGCAATGAGGGCTACGTCAGCGAACGGTAAATGATCAAAAAAGGCTCCGTGCAAAGCACGGAGTCTTTTATCGTAATTCACAGTGCCTTTTCGATCGTGCCGCCGCCGAGCACCTCGTCCCCGTCGTAAAAGACGACGGCCTGCCCCGCCGTCACGGCGCGCTGGGGCGTGAGAAGCGCAACATGCGCGCCGCCATCGGGCAGTGGCGTCACAACCGCGTCGCATTCCTTCTGCGAATAGCGCGTTTTGACGGTGCAGCGCACCTCACCCTCAGGCGTGCCTGTGATCCAGTTCACACGCGAGGCGAGCAGCGCCGAGGAGAACAATTCTTCATTATCACCGAGAAGGACGGTATGATCTTCGGCATTTTTGGAGATCACATAGAGGGGGCGGTCAGCACTCACGCCGAGTCCCTTGCGCTGCCCCGCCGTATAGCATTCAAGACCGCGATGACGGCCGAGCACACGGCCGCTGCCGTCCACAAAGTCGCCCGGCTGCGGCGTCACGCCGCCGTAGTCGCGCAGAAAGCGCACATAGTCCCCATCGGGAATGAAGCAGATGTCCTGCGAATCCGCCTGATGGGCGTTGGCAAGCCCGGCTTCCTCCGCCTTTTTGCGAAGCTCCGGCTTTTCAAAGCTGCCGACAGGCAGCAGCAGATGCGCAAGCTGACGCTGCGTGAGCTGATAGAGCACATAGCTCTGATCCTTGGTACGGCTCTCGCCGCGAAGCAGGCGGTAAATGCCGCGCGTTTCGTCATAGTCGACGCGGGCATAATGCCCCGTTGCGATGTAGTCAAAACCCATTTGGAGCGCACGGTCTAAAAACGCGCCGAATTTCAGGCAGCGGTTGCAGTCGATGCAGGGATTCGGCGTGCGCCCCGCGCAGTATTCGCTCACAAAGTGATCCATCACCTCGCGCGCAAAAAGCGCCTGCTCGTCGAAAACGTAAAACGGTATGCCGAGTCCCTCGGCGATGCGCCTCGCGCCGTCCGTCTCGTTGCCGCAGAGCGCAAGCGACGCGCCTGCGCAGTCATATCCCTGCTTTTGCAGCAAAAGTGCGGCGGCGGACGAATCCACGCCGCCGCTCATGGCGATCAAAACTTTTTTCTTCATCGGCTGTCACTTAATCCAGA
The DNA here is from genome assembly GCA_003522105.1 of Oscillibacter sp. GTDB lineage: Bacteria > Bacillota > Clostridia > Oscillospirales > Oscillospiraceae > Hominicoprocola. The sequence continues at coordinate 3,788 of DPGF01000126.1, read as the reverse complement.
TATTTTTGTAAAAATGCCTCGCCCGAAAGCGCGTCGGACATCTCCACGAGCGTAGGGTTGAAGCCGCCGGCATAGTCGCTGCCGCGGTCTTTCAGGCGCACGCGCCCGGCTCGCACCGCCGGAAGCGAAACCGTGAAGAGCGAGCCCTTCCCCTCTTCCGACTGCGCCACGATCCTGCCGCCGTGTCCCTGCGCGATGCGCTGGCAGATGGGCAGCCCCAATCCAAGGCCGCGCGGGGGCATGGGATTCTGCCCGCCGTCGATGAAACGGTCAAACAGGTGCGCAAGCGTATCGCTGTTCATGCCGCAGCCGCTGTCGGCCACGGTGATCTTAACGTTCCGCCCCTCCGTTTTCACGCGCACGCGGACACTGCCGCCCTGCGGCGTGAATTTGAGTGCGTTGGAGAGAAGATTGAGCAGCATCTTGCGGATCGCCGCGGCGTCAAGGCCGATGATCCGGCTGTCGCGGTCGGGCAAAAAGTCAAGCGTGACACCCTGCATATTGAATAGGAAGTCTACTTCCCCGCATACGCTGCGGCAGACGCCTACAATATCGTCATCGTAAAGTTCAAAGCGTTTCCTGTCGAACAGCTGTCCTGCGTCAGTCAGGTTGCTGATCACACGGTAGAGCCGGTAATAGCTCTGATAGAACGCTGCAGCGGTGCGGTCGGTCTTCGCGTCTTTTTCCCGCATGTCTGCCGGTACCAGGCGGTCAACCGCCGTATAGACCGTTGCAAGCGAGGTGCGCAGCTGCAGCGCAATATTCGGCAGCATGTCCGAAAGGATCTTCAATTCTTCTTCGGTATAATCCCGCATGGCATCTCCTAATGGTCGAGCAAAGTCCCTGCGGATAGCATTCACCGCAGAACGCAAAGCTTGCGTGGAAAGAATTTCATACCACACAATGCGTGGTGGTATACACTGAGCGTAGCAAAATTCTTTTTGAAAAGCAAGGAATTTGTGGAAATTGTGAAAATTCTGCAATTTCGTGCAAAAAGGTCTTGCAAAATGAAGCTACCGCTGTATAATATCAAACGTACCAAACATTCGATATATTCCGCAATATGAAAGGAAGTAAGTTTCTATGAGCATTAAAGTCGGTATCAACGGCTTCGGGCGCATCGGCCGCATGGTCTTTCGCGCCAGCCTTGACCATCCCGAGATCGAGATCGTCGGCATCAACGATCTCTGTCCCGCCGAGTATCTGGCCTATATGCTGAAATATGATACCATGCACGGCAGATTTGCCGCCGACGTAAAGAGCAACGACTATGGCATCGTCGTCAACGGCCGCGAGATCCCCGTTTTCGCCGAGCGCAACCCCGCCAACCTCCCCTGGGGAAAGATCGGCGCTGAGTATATTGTCGAATCCACGGGCCTGTTCCTGACAAAGGAAAAATCGCAGGCGCATATCGACGCCGGCGCAAAGAAGGTCGTCATGTCCGCCCCGTCCAAGGACGATACGCCGATGTTTGTCTGCGGCGTGAATCTCGATTCCTACACGAGCGACATGCAGTTCGTCTCCAACGCTTCTTGTACGACGAACTGCCTCGCCCCCATCGCCAAGGTCTTGAACGACAACTTTGGCATCAAAGACGGTCTGATGACCACCGTGCACTCCGTCACCGCCACGCAAAAGACCGTAGACGGCCCGTCCATGAAGGACTGGCGCGGCGGCCGCGCGGCCACGGGCAACATCATTCCCTCCTCCACCGGCGCCGCCAAGGCTGTCGGCAAGGTCATTCCCTCCCTCAACGGCAAGCTGACCGGCATGTCCATGCGCGTTCCCACGCTGGACGTTTCCGTGGTCGATTTGACGGTCAACCTTGAAAAGGGCGCCACCTACGACGAGATCTGCGAGGCGATGAAAAAAGCGAGCGAGGGCGAACTCAAGGGGATCCTCGGCTACACCGATGAAGCGGTCGTCTCGTCCGACTTCCTCGGCGATCCCCGCACGTCCATCTTCGACGCCAAGGCCGGCATCGCGCTGACGGATACCTTCGTCAAGGTCGTCAGCTGGTATGACAACGAGGTCGGCTACTCCAACAAGGTGCTCGATCTCATCGAGCACATGTACTCGGTCGATCACGCGGCGCATTAACTTTCTTTTTTCTGTTCCTGTTTTTTCGGTAAAAAACGGGACGGTGCTCCTCTGAGGCAAGAGGGATCTGGTGCGAGATCCCTCTTGTTTTTTTCGCATTTTCGGTGGTATACTGCCATCGTTGCAAATTCTATAATGAGGTGAACTATGTTTCAGGGTTTTACGCCGGAGGCCGTCGAGTTCCTCTGGGGCATCAAATTCAACAACAACCGCGAGTGGTTCCTGCCGCGCAAGGAGGAATTTCTATCGCTCGTCGACCGCCCGATGCGCGAGCTCGGCAGCGAGCTTTTCGACGCGATTAGCGCGGAATATCCCAAGCAGTCGCTCAAGCTGCATGTCTGCCGCGTTTACCGCGATGCGCGCCGGCTCTTCGGCCGCGGGCCGTATAAAGACCATCTGTGGCTCACGATCGAGCGCCCGCACGAGCGCTTCGAAGGCGTGCCCGCGCTGTACTTCGAGCTTGCGCCGAACTATTTCAGCTACGGCTGCGGCTACTGGGACGCCGCGCCCGCCACGATGGCGCGCCTGCGCCGCCGCATCGAGACGAATCCCAAGGCGCTTGAAAAGATCGTGCGCAAGCTGGATAAGTCCCGCTTCACGCTCTCGGGAGAGGCGTTCAAGCGGCCCAAGGGCGACGTCGGTACGCTCTTAAATCCGTGGTACAACGCAAAGCACATCGCCGTCAGCTATGACGATAACCCCGAGGGCGTGCTCTTCACACCCAAGCTCAAGGACGAGGTGCTCGCGGGCTTCCGCGAGCTGATGCCGCTCTATCTCTATCTCGACTCGCTCTCGGGCGATCCTGAGCCGGCAAAGGAATAACCGCACAAAGCAAAAGAGTGACAGCCAAAAGGCTGTCACTCTTCTTTTTACTGCAAAACCTTCTTGTTGCCGTGGGTTGCCTTCATGCGCAGCTCTTTGTTGAGGATCGTCTTGCGGATGCGCAGGTTCTTGGGCGTGACCTCAAGCAGCTCGTCGTCAGCGAGGAACTCAAGACACTGCTCCAGGCTCATCTGCTTGGGCGGGACAAGGCGCAGGGCATCGTCCGAGCCGGAAGCGCGCATGTTCGTCAGCTGCTTCTTCTTGCAGACGTTGACCGTGATGTCCTCCTGCTTGGGGGACTGGCCGACGACCATGCCCTCGTACACATCGACGCCCGCGCCGATGAACAGCACGCCGCGCTCCTGCGCATTGAAGAGGCCGTAGGTGATGGACGTGCCTGTTTCGGAGGCAACGAGAGAGCCGGTGTTGCGGCGGGCAAGCTCGCCCTTGTAGGGCGCGTAGGAATCAAACACGCTCGCCATGATGCCCTCGCCCTTGGTGTCGGTGAGGAACTCGTTGCGGTAGCCGAAGAGGCCGCGCGCGGGAATGAGGAATTCGAGCTTCATGCGGCTGCCGATGGGCGTCATCTCGGCGAGGTCGCCCTTGCGGGAGCCGAGCTTTTCGATGACCGCGCCGACATAGTCCTGCGGCACATCGCACACAAGACGCTCGATCGGCTCGCACTTCTTGCCGTCGATCATCTGGTAGAGGACGCGCGGGGGCGAGACCTGGAACTCATAGCCTTCGCGGCGCATCGTTTCGATCAGAATGGACAGCGACATTTCGCCGCGGCCCGCAACATTGAACGCATCGGTCGAGCCTTCCAGCTCCGTAACGCGCAGGGAAACGTCCTTGAGCGTTTCGCG
>DPGF01000034.1:5457-5665 GCA_003522105.1 Oscillibacter sp. | reverse complement strand
AGCGCCTTCTCGCTGGTCATCAAGATGTGGATCGGCAAGCTCGGCAGGAAGAATGACGACGGCGCGGACGCCAATGCAGAGCCTGCGCCGGCCGCTGCTCCCGCACCGGCCGCGGTACCGGCTGAAACCGAGAAAGGAGGCGACGCGAAATGACATTCCTCATTCAGCAGACGCTCATTTATGCCGTCCCTCTGATGATCGTGGCGCT
>DPGF01000034.1:0-5251 GCA_003522105.1 Oscillibacter sp. | reverse complement strand
GAGCGCAGCGGTATCATCAACCTGGCGCTGGAAGGTATCATGGTCTTCGGCGCGTTCATCGGCGTGTGGTTCGTGCGCATTTTGCAGACGAGCGACGCGATCCTCTCCCTCAAGCAGAGCGGCAACTGGGTTGCGCTTCAGGGCGTGGAGCTGCTCACGATGCTGGTGGCGGCGGCCTTCGGCGCGCTGTTCTCCCTGCTTTTGAGCTTCGCCTCCATCAACCTGCGCGCCGACCAGACCATCGGCGGTACGGCGCTCAACCTGATGGCCCCCGCACTCGTGCTGTTCTTAATCCGCATCATTGCCAACCAGAATACGCTCCAGATGCTCACGGGCGACGCGGCGAGCTGGTTCATGATCAAAAAGTCTACGCTCGGCATCGACAAGAGCACGGATCTCGGTTTCTTCGGCGAGACCTTCATCAACAAGGTCTACCTGGCGACCTATGTCTGCATTCTGCTCTTCATTATCCTGTCGATCCTGCTCTATAAGACGCGCTTCGGCCTGCGTCTGCGCGCGTGCGGCGAAAATCCGCAGGCGGCGGACTCCTTGGGCATCAACGTCTATAAGATGCGCTACGCGGGTACGACCATTTCCGGCGCGCTCGCGGGCATGGGCGGCTTCGTCTATGCGCTGACTACGGCAAACTGCGCCTCGAACGGCGACGTGGCGGGCTTCGGCTTCCTCGCGCTGGCGGTTATGATCTTCGGCAACTGGAAGCCCGTGAATATCGCGGTCTCCTCGCTGCTGTTCGGCCTCTTCAAGTGCATCGCGGCAAGCTATGCGAGCATCGACATCAACGGCGACGGCATCTTCAAGCTGGCGGAGATCGGCATCAGCGCCCATTTCTACCGCATGCTGCCCTACATTGTTACGCTGCTCGTGCTGGCGTTCACGTCCAAGAGCTCCCGCGCCCCCAAGGCCGAGGGTATCCCTTACGACAAGGGACAGCGGTAAATGCAAATCAAAAAGCGGTATGGCAGCGCCGTACCGCTTTTTTTGCGGACTGAATATTTGAGATGGAGAGAACTATGGAGATCAGAGAAATTACGACTCCTGATGAAAAGCGACGCATCGCGCGTTTCATTTTAGAATCGCTGCCCGACTGGTTCGGCATTCCCGAGGCGCGGGAGGAATACATCGAAAAAAGCGCGGCGCAGCCGTTTTTCGCCGCGTTCGACGGCGAAAGCGCCGTCGGGTTTCTCTGCCTCGCCGAAACAGGGAAGGACACGGTGGAACTCTACGTCATGGGCGTGCTGAAAGAATATCACCGCTGCGGTGTCGGCAAAGCACTCTTTGCCGCGGCGAAGCGGCGGGCGAAGGAACTCGGCTACTCTTTCTTGCAGGTCAAGACCGTGCAGATGGGGAAGTACCCCGAATATGACGCGACGAACCGATTCTACCTTGCCCTCGGCTTTTGTGAGTTTGAGGTGTTCCCGACGCTCTGGGACGAGTGGAACCCGTGCCAGATCTATGTGATGAGCCTGAAATAAGAAAAATCTGGAACATTTCCCGCTGTTTTGCGTCTATAAAAGCAGAAAACAGAGGAGGGAAGCATATGACCGTCCGCGAACCGAAAAAACGCTCCGATCTGCGCCTGAAGCTCGGCGGCGCGTATTTCAGCGCGCAGCGCAGGCTCGCCTGGCTTTCGATGCGGAAGCACTTTGCGCGCGAGCGCAGCGGAGAAGACCTTTCGTATCAGGCGTTTTCCCACCATACGCCGCTCATGCGGAAGCTCAAGGACGTCGACATGCAGCTCCAGCGCAACAAGGTGACGAATCTCCGCCTCGCCTGTGCGCGGCTCGACGGGCTTTTGCTGCACCCCGGTGAAACGATGAGCTACTGGTATCTCATCGGAAAGCCGACGGCGGGGAAGGGATATCTGCCCGGTATGATCCTGCGCAACGGCGGATATCTGGCCGCGACGGGCGGCGGGCTCTGCCAGCTCTCAAACCTCATCTACTGGATGACGCTGCACACGCCGCTCACGGTCGTCGAGCGTCACCGCCACGGCTACGACGTCTTTCCCGACGCGAACCGCACGCAGCCCTTCGGCAGCGGCGCGACCTGCTTTTATCCCTATCTCGACCTGATGATCCGCAACGACACGCAGGAGACCTATCAGCTGCGTGTCCGCGTCGGCGAAACGGACCTCGAGGGCGAGTGGCGCGTGAGCGCAAAGCCGACTGCGCGTTACGCGGTCGTCGAGCGCAACCACGAAATGCGCGCACAATACTGGGGCGGCTATGTCCGCCACAACGAGCTTTACCGCCAGACCTTTGACTTGCAGGGCAAGCTGCTTGCGGAAACGCCCGTCGCCGTGAACGACGCGGTGATGATGTACTCGCCGTATCTTGAAGAAAGCAAAAAGGAAGGCTGAAAGCCTTCCTTTTCTCTTATTCCGCCGTTTCTTCCGTATCTTCGGCCTTTTCTTCTTCCGCTGGCTCTTCCCACGGCTGCATCGTGGCGACGCAGCGGTTGATGTTCTTGCCCTCGGCATAGAACTTCGCCTCGTAGTCGGTCATCACGCCGCGCTGTCCGTTTGCGTGCAGGTCGCGCGTGACCTCGGAGAGGGCAAAGCCAAACTGCGGGATCTCCTCAATCGACCAGAGGAAGAGGGGATCGTTGTCGGTCTTGAAGTGGATCTGGCCATTCTCCTTGAGCACCTTGCGGTAGAGCTTTAAGAAGTTGCCGTGCGTCAACCGGCGCTTGGCCTGCCGCTTGGGCGGCCACGGGTCGCAGAAGTTGACATAGATGCGGTCGACCTCGCCCTGATCGAAAATTTCAGGCAGCTGGTTTGCGTCGATGTCGATGAAAAAGACGTTGCGCAGTCCCGCGCTTGCCGCGCGCTCCATCGCGACGACCATCGCGTCGGGCACCTTTTCGACCGCGATGAGCAGCACGTCGGGCTCCGCGGCGGCAGTCTCGACGGTAAAGCGTCCCTTGCCGCAGCCGAGCTCCACGCGGATCTCCTTCGCCTCGGGCATCAGCTCGCGCCAGTGACCCTTGCGCGCGTAGGGATCCTTGATCTGATATGCCTCGCACCGTTCCATGCGGGGAAGCAGGTTTTTCTTTTTGCGCATTCGCATAGCATGATCCTCATTTTCTGATGATTTGCCCTCTATCATAGCGGAAAATGGCGCAAGAGACAAGTCATTCCCCTGATTTTTATACAAGTTCTGCTGCATTTTGAAAAAGCAGACAGGAAATGCATCATTTCCTGCAATCAAATCGAAGAATTGTGAATCTTTTTTGAAAAAAGTGATTTTTCTCTTGCAAATTGCCTGCGCCGACAATATAATAAAAAATAGCTGAAAAAGGACAGGAGGAGACTTACGATGTCTTTTGTCAAATATGAACCCAAAGGCAATATCGCCTACCTCGTCATTGACCGCGAAAAGGCGCTCAACGCACTCAACTCGCAGGTGCTCGCTGATCTCGACGCCGCGCTCGACGCGGTGGATTTGAACGAGATCCGCTGCCTGATCGTCCGCGGCGCGGGCGAGAAGTCCTTTGTCGCCGGCGCGGATATTGCGCAGATGAAGGATCTGAGCAAGGCGGAGGCCGAGGCCTTCGGCAAGCAGGGCAACGATGTGATGCGCAAGCTGGAAACGTTCCCCATTCCGACGATTGCGGCGGTCGGCGGCTACGCCCTCGGCGGCGGCTGCGAGCTTTCGATGAGCTGCGATTTCCGCATCTGTTCCGATACCGCCGTTTTCGGCCAGCCCGAAACGGGTCTCGGCATCACGCCGGGCTTTGGCGGCACGCAGCGCCTTGCGCGCCTGATCGGCCCCGGCATGGCCAAGCAGATGGTCTACACCGCCCGCAACATCAAGGCGGAGGAAGCGCTGCGCATCGGCCTTGTCAACGCCGTCTATCCGCTCGAGGAGCTGTACAGCGCGGCGGAGAAGCTCGCTTCTCAGATCGCGGCCAACGCGCCCATCGCGGTGCGCGCATCCAAGAAGGCCATCAACGAGGGCCTTGACCTTGCGATGGACGAGGCTGTCGTCGTCGAGGAGAAGGCGTTCGGCTCCTGCTTTGAATCGCAGGATCAGCAGGAGGGCATGGGCGCCTTCCTTGAAAAGCGCAAGCACGAGCCCTTTACCAACAAGTGATTCCATAGAAATCTCTATTCAACTATTTATTTATAATGTAGGAGGATACACACAATGAAAGTTGCAGTTTTCGGCGCCGGTACCATGGGCAGCGGCATCGCTCAGGTCTTCGCGGCCAAGGGCCACACCGCTCTGATGTACGCTTCCAGCGTCGCTTCCGCTCAGCGCCACAAGGACAAGCTCGCCGCTTCCCTGCAGAAGCGCGTCGAGAAGGGCAAGATGACCGAAGAGGCCAAGGACGCGATCCTCAACAACATCCTCGTCGAGGAGAAGTCCGCCGCCGCTGACGCTGACCTCATCATCGAGTGCGTCAAGGAAGAGATGGGCACCAAGCGCGAGCTGCTCTGCGAGCTCGATGAGATGTGCAAGGACACCACCGTCTTCGCCACCAACACCTCTTCTCTCTCCGTCACCGAGATGGGTCTCGGCCTCAAGCACGCCGTCATCGGCATGCACTTTTTCAACCCCGTGCCCAGCATGAAGCTCGTTGAGGTTATCCGCGGCGCCAACACCACGCAGGAGACCTTCGATTTCATCTACAACCTCTCCAAGGAGATCGGCAAGGAGCCCGTTGAGGTCGCCGAGGCTCCGGGCTTCGTCGTCAACAAGATCCTGATCCCCATGATCAACGAGGCCATCGGCCTGGTCGAGACCGGCGTTGCCTCCGTTGAGGACATCGACAAGGCCATGATGCTCGGCGCCAACCACCCGATGGGTCCCCTCGCTCTGGGCGACTTCATCGGTCTGGACGTCTGCCTCGCCATCATGAACGTTCTCTACAGCGAGACCGGCGATCCGAAGTATCGTCCCGCTCTGCTGCTCAAGAAGATGGTTCGCGGCGGCCAGCTCGGCAAGAAGTCCGGCAAGGGCTTCTATGATTACAGCAAGAAGTAATTACCCTCCTGAAAAGGTCAAAAAAGGAAGGCAGCTCAAAGGAGTTGCCTTCCTTTTTCCACTTTGGAATGCAAGCAATTCCTGAAAATGAAGGAAAACTGTCATAAAAGAAACGAAAACGACAAAAAGCCGCGGACGGATTCAGCAAAAAGCACGAATTCCAAAAAGGAATGATAGTTTCCCTTGCGAAAATAGAATGCACAAGGTATAATGAGAGCTACGGAACTGATTTGTGAAAAATT
>DPGF01000081.1:1859-3123 GCA_003522105.1 Oscillibacter sp. | reverse complement strand
TGGCGGACGTCGCAGCCGACGGAAGAACCGATGGCCTCGCCGTAGACGGCGTAGGGCGTGACGGCAAGCGTTGCATAGTCGAGCTTGTAGAAGTCGCAGTCGGTATTCATGCCGAACTTGCCGTCCGCGGCCATGATGAGCAGGAAGGACGCGCCGAGGGCGTACTCCGCGATGACAAAGTCGGGGCGGCTCTTGGCGACGGGCTCTTCCCTGCGCGAGGCAAGGTCCATGCGGTAAAGGTCCGCGCCGCCAAAGTACGCGGGGCGGGGGCCGGAGACGTCAAGAAGGCTGTAGTAAACGGTCTTCTTATCCTCCGTGAGCTCAACGGCGCTCACGCTCATGCCCTCGGCGGTCAGGCGGGTGAGGGACTTCTTTTTCGCGTCGTAGTAGAAAAGGCTCTCATACGCGCCGCGGGTGTAGGTGCCGCCGTTCCACCACCAGGGGAGCTGCTCGATGACCTCATAGTCCTCGTTTTCCTTCTTGTCGTCAAGGTAGGCCTTGATAAGCTTTTTGTCGCCCTTGTAGAGTTCCTCAAAGCCCGGGAAGGTCGAGCCAACGGCGAGCAGATCGCCGCCCGGAAGCGGATAGACGGCGGACACGGGAATGGGGAAGGTGAAGGCGAGCTCCGCCTCGCCGCCGTCGAGCGCGATCCGATAAAAGCGGCTCTGGAGCGAGGGCTCCTTCTCGCCCTCACGGTCGGCTGCAAAGAGGACGGTGTTTTCGTCGAGATAACAGAAGGAGGATTCCTTTCCGCCGCTGGTCAGCGCACGGACGACGCCGTCTTTGAGCGTATAGAGGCGGGAATCATAGCAGTTTTTTTCCTTTTTTGCCTGGCTCACGGTGAAGCAGGCGGTCGTTCCCTCGGGGGAAAACGTCACGTTCGCCAGCGAGCGAACGGCGCAGAAATCATCAATGGCGATGGGTCTCATGGCACAAGCTCCTTTCATCGGCTGCGCGCAAAGCGCGCAAAACTATGCGAACATCATACCACAGCAGCAAAATGATTGCAATTGCGGATCAAAACTGTCGAAGCATACAAAAAAACACCTGCGCAAAGCACAGATGTTCACAAAAAAAGTCTTGACTTTTCCATTTCCATTTGGTAAAATAAAGCGCTTATAAACGGGAAAAGGTGAGGACGATTCCCCACCCATTACCGAAAGAATAGCATAACGCGGCAAAAAAAGCAAGATGCAGTTCGCTTTATTTTACAACAAGGCCGGGTGTATCGAGCTGAAAGCAGCCGCCGCAATACATTCCTTCA
>DPGF01000081.1:0-1601 GCA_003522105.1 Oscillibacter sp. | reverse complement strand
CCGAACCTGCTGGCGCTTCAGAAAAAGTCCTACCAGTGGTTCCTTGATACGGGTCTGCGCGAAGTCTTTTCCGATGTTGCCTCGATCTCGAACTACGCGGGCAACCTTGAGCTGAGCTTCATCGACTACAAAATGGACGAAGCGCCCAAGTACGACGTGCTCGAGTGCAAGGCGCGCGACGCGACGTATGCCGCCCCCCTGAAGGTGAGCGTGCGCCTCTACAACAAGGAGACCGGCGAGATCAAGGAGCAGGAGATCTTCATGGGCGATTTCCCGCTGATGACCGACTCCGGTACCTTCGTCATCAACGGCGCTGAGCGCGTGGTCGTCTCCCAGCTCGTTCGTTCCCCCGGCATTTACTACGGCAAGGAGATCGACCTCAAGACCGACCTCCCGCTGCTGACCTCCACTGTCATCCCCTATCGCGGCGCATGGCTCGAATACGAGACCGACGCCAACGAGATGTTCTGGGTGCGCATCGACAAGAACCGCAAGCTCCCCATCACTGAGCTGATCCGTGCCATCGGCTTTAAGACCGACGCAGAGATCCTTGAACTGTTCGGCGATGATGACCGCGTGACCGCCACGCTCGAAAAGGACGCCTGCAAGACCTATGAAGAGGCCATGCTCGAGATTTACCGCAAGCTGCGCCCGGGCGAGCCGCCCACGGTCGAGGCCTGCGAAACGCTCGTCAACAACCTCTTCTTCGATCCGCGCCGCTATGACCTGTCCATGGTCGGCCGCTACAAGTACAACAAGAAGCTCTCCCTGTGGGCGCGTATCCGCGGGCAGAAGCTTGTCTATCCCGTTGCCGATCCGCGCACGGGCGAGATCCTGTTCGACGCAGGCCACATCGTCACCGACGAGGAGGCCCGCGAGATGGACGCTATCGGCGTCAACGACGTGACCATCGAGGTCGATGGCCGCACGATGCGCGTTTTCTCCAACCACATGGTCGATCTCGGCCGCTTTGTCGACTTTGACCCCGTGGCCGAGTGCGGTATCAAGGAGCGCGTGCGCGAGAGCGTGCTCAAGGAGCTGCTCGAGCAGTACAGCGGCGAGGAACTCAAGGAAGCCATTCGCGACAACGCCGACCGCCTTGTGCCCAAGCACATTCTCGTCGACGATATCCTCGCTTCCATCAACTACATGAACGCGCTGGCGCACGGCATCGTCTTTAAGGACGACATTGACCACCTCGGCAACCGCCGCCTGCGCTGCGTGGGCGAGCTGCTGCAGAACCAGTTCCGCATCGGCTTTAGCCGCATGGAGCGCGTCATTCGCGAGCGCATGACGATCCAGGATCTTGACATCGTCACCCCGCAGAGCCTCATCAACATCCGCCCCGTCACCGCGGCGATCAAGGAGTTCTTCGGATCGAGCCCTCTGTCCCAGTTCATGGACCAGACGAACCCGCTCGCTGAGCTGACGCACAAGCGCCGTCTGTCCGCTCTGGGCCCCGGCGGTCTTTCCCGCGAGCGCGCGAACATGGAAGTGCGAGACGTGCACTACAGCCACTATGGCCGTATGTGCCCGATCGAGACGCCGGAAGGTCCGAACATCGGCCTGATCTCCTACCTCGCGACCTACGCCCGCATCAA
>DPGF01000038.1:17826-17951 GCA_003522105.1 Oscillibacter sp. | reverse complement strand
GCCCGCACCTGCATTTCGAGATCACCGAAAACGGCAAGATCGTCAACCCGCTCAACTACCTCACCAACTACATCAAGGGTTGGTAAGCGCATAACGCAATCGCTCCCCGCCATATATTGGCGGGG
>DPGF01000038.1:0-17607 GCA_003522105.1 Oscillibacter sp. | reverse complement strand
CCCCGCCATATATTGGCGGGGAGCTTTTTTTGCGGGAGGGACGAAGGTTGTTGGGTTTGGTCAGCTATCGGGACGCGGGGGAGAAAAACGGCGCGCGCACGCTGTGCGGCGTGCGCTTCTGCGCGGTGTATATTGCGCGCGGAGAGGGAATGGCGGCGCGCCTTTCGGCGCGTCGCGCGGCAAAATATCTGAAATGGCACCGTGTGCGCTATGCCGTGTTTCCAAAGGACTACCCCTGTAAGAGCGCATTTGCGCGCTTTGGCATCCTGCCGCCCTCTGACTGGGCGCTGCGGCAGGCGAAGGCGGCAGAGATCGTTCGCTGCGCGATGGCGCAGCGAGGGCTGCGCCCGGAATGCGCGCGCATTGCGCTGCTTTCCGCCGCGCCGAGCGCGGCGCTCGAAGCGGCGGCGCGTGAGCTTGCAAGGGACGTGCGCTATCTGTCGCTCTGCACGCCGGGGCAGGAGCGCATCGCGCGCTCGCTGCGCTGGGACTGCGGCGCAAGTGTCTACGAGGTACAGCGGGGCGACCACCTTGCCTCTGACCTTGCAGTCTGCTTTGACGATGTGCCGCCGCCCTTCGGCGCGGTGCTGCCGCTTGCCGAAGTGCTGCTCAAGGTGGAATACGGGGCGGCGGAGATCGAAGATGCGGCGCCGGACTGGGATCAAAACCAGCTGATCTGCGCGCTGTATGCCGCGCTTGTCCGCCGCGCCGACGAAATTTGGGTGAAAGATGTGAAATTTCCGCCCAAAGCGGGGGAAACTGCAAACCTGCCTTGACAAGACGGAACGAAATTACTATAATTGTTTCGCTAAAATGGTATTCGTGTGCGCGCCGCACATTTTCCGTCGGCGCGAAAGAAAGGAACGATCTCAATATGAAAAAAGAGTACAAGATGAGCGCGGAGCGCAAGGAAGAGCTGCAAAACGAGCTTACCTACCTCAAAACCGTGCGTGAACAGGAAGTGGCGGATCTCATCAAGGAGGCGCGCGGCTTCGGCGACCTGAGCGAAAACAGCGAATATGATGAAGCGAAGAACGAGCAGGGCAAGCTGTACTCCCGCATCGCTGAGGTCGAGGATATCCTGCTGCACGCCGTCATCGTCGACGAGAGCGACGCAGGCACCAACGCTGTCGGCATCGGCTGCCGCGTGACGGTTGCAGACGTAAAGACCGGCCGCGAGATGCCTGAGTACAAGGTTGTCGGCTCGCAGGAGGCAGACCCCATGCACCACGCCATCTCCGAGGATTCCCCCTTCGGCAAGGCGCTCATGGGCGCAAAAGAGGGAGACGAGGTCAGCGTGGACGCCCCCGTCGGCACCATCGTTTACCGCGTCGTCAAGATCGAACGCTAAGCTGTATTGATATAGAGTAGGAGTAAAAACACCATGGCTGAAGAAAGAAACCAGAACACCGCGGCTGTCGAGCAGGACCTGAGCGAGATCCTCCAGGTGCGCCGCGACAAGCTCGCAGCGCTTCGCGCCGAGGGCCGCGATCCCTTCCAGGAGACCAAGTTTGATGTGACGCATCACGCCCAGGACATCAAGGACAACTTCGACGCGCTTGAGGGCAGCGAGGTCCGCATCGCGGGCCGTCTGATGAGCAAGCGCGGCATGGGCAAGGTCAGCTTCTGCGATTTGCAGGACAAGTCCGGCCGCATTCAGCTCTACGCCCGCAAGGACGAGATGGATGAAGAGGAGTACAACCGCTTCAAGAAGTACGACATCGGCGATATTGTCGGCGTCGACGGTGAGGTGTTCCGCACCCAGCGCGGCGAGATGAGCGTGCGCGCGAAGACGATCACGCTGCTCTCCAAGTCCCTGCGCCCGCTGCCGGAGAAGTACCACGGTCTGACCGACAAGGAAGCACGCTACCGCCAGCGCTATGTTGACCTCATCATCAACCCCGAGTCCAAGCGTAATTTCGAGATCCGCTCGAAGTTTGTCGCCTACCTGCGCCGTTATCTCGACTCCCTCGGCTTTATGGAAGTCGAAACGCCGGTGCTGAGTCCCATCGCGGGCGGCGCGAACGCGCGCCCCTTCATCACGCACCACAATACCCTTGATATCGACATGTATATGCGCATCGCGACCGAGCTGCACTTGAAGCGCCTGATCGTCGGCGGTATGGAGCGCGTGTACGAGGTCGGCCGCATCTTCCGCAACGAGGGTATGGACACCAAGCACAACCCTGAGTTCACCACCTGCGAGCTGTATCAGGCGTTCACGAACCTCGACGGCATGATGGATATTCTTGAGGGGATCCTCTCCGGCGCGGCAAAGGAAATTCTCGGAACCTATCGGCTCCAGTGGCTCGGCCAGGACATCGACCTGACGCCGTCCTGGAAGCGTCTTACGATGGCGGAGGCCGTCAAGAACGTGACCGGTGCAGACTTCATGGCCATCGAGGGCGACGCTGAGGCAGCTGTCGCGCTTGCCAAGAGCGTTGGCGTTGATATGGACGGCGTGGACAAGACCTGGGGCAACGCCCTGTATGAGACCTTCGACCAGAAGGTCGAGGAAACGCTCATCCAGCCGACCTTCATCACGATGTACCCCGTTGAGGTCAGCCCCCTTGCCAAGCGCAGCCCGTCTGACCCGTACCTCACCGAGCGCTACGAGATGTTCGTCTGCGGCTGCGAGATGGGTAACGCCTTCACCGAGCTCAACGACCCGATGGATCAGTACGAGCGCTTCAAGGCGCAGGCGGAAAAGCGCGCCAACGGCGACGACGAGGCCGACATGATGGACGAAGATTACGTCATGGCGCTCGAGTATGGCCTGCCCCCGACGGGCGGTCTGGGCTTCGGCATCGACCGCTGCGCCATGATGCTCTGCGGCACCGATTCGATCCGCGACGTGATCCTCTTCCCGACGATGAAGCCGCTCGACATGCCCAAGAAGAGCGAGAAGGCCGAGGAGAAGAGCGCGGAGAGCGCTCCCGCCGCCGCGCCGTGCAGTGCCGGCATTGTCAAGCCCAAGGGCGCGCACGCCGCCGACGAGGTCGACAAGGTCGAAAGCGAGCCGATCTTCGAAGAGCAGGTCGAGTTCGACACCTTTGCCAAGTCCGACTACCGCGCGGTCAAGATCAAGGAATGCACCGCCGTGCCCAAGAGCAAGAAGCTTTTGAAGTTCGTGCTCGACGACGGCTCCGGTACCGACCGCGTGATCCTCTCCGGCATTCACGACTACTATGAGCCCGAGGATCTTGTCGGCAAGACCGCCATTGCCATCGTCAACCTGCCCCCGCGCAAGATGATGGGCATCGATTCCTGCGGTATGCTCATTTCCGCCGTTCACCACGTGGACGGGGAGGAGCGCCTCAACCTGCTGATGGTCGACGGCGATATTCCCGCCGGCGCCAAGCTCTATTAAGACACAATGAAAAAAGGTTCGGACTGCATTGCAGTCCGAACCTTTTTTATATTGCTTTATCAGCCGAACATGACCGGTGCGGTGACGGCCTTGAGCCATGCAAGCTCGTCGCCCGCAAGGTAGGGAGAGATCGCCGCATAGACCTTTGCGTGATAGTCGTTCATCAGCTCCACATCGCGGGAGGTGAGAAGCGTCAGATCGAGCGCGTCGCGATCGTAGGGGACGAGTGTGAGCGGCTCAAGCACGAGGAAGCGGCCATATTCGTTCTCCTCCGCCTTGCGCACGACGACAAGGTTCTCCACGCGCACACCGAACTTGCCGGCAAGGTACATGCCCGGCTCGTTCGAGAAGATCATGCCCTCTTCGATAACGCAGTGGCGCTTCTGGCGGTTCACGTCCCAGTGCACGCGCTCAGGGCCTTCGTGCACGCCGAGGACGAAACCGACGCCGTGACCCGTGCCGTGGTTGTAGTCAAGGCCTGACTCCCACAGCGGCGCGCGGGCGAGCATATCAAGGGTTTCCCCCGTGCAGCCGTGGAGGAACTTCGCCGCGCCAAGCTGCAAGTGGCCGCGCAGCACGAGCGTGTAGATGCGCTTTTCCTCTTCGGTGAGCGCCCCGAGCGCGATGGTGCGGGTGATGTCGGTCGTGCCCTCGTAGTACTGCGCGCCCGTATCGGCAAGGCAGAAGCCGTGCGGTTCCATGGGAATGTCCGACTCTTCGGTCGGCGCATAGTGGACGATCGCGCCGTGCGCGCCGTAGGAAAGAATGGGCCCAAAGCTCTGGTCGAGGAAGTGCTCCCCCTCGGCGCGCAGGCTCTCCAGCTTTTTCGCGGCGCTCATCTCCGTGATGGTCTCCTTGCCGATCGTGTGCTTGAGCCAGTAGATGAAGCGCGTGACGGCCACGCCGTCGCGGATGTGGGCGATGCGCTCATTCTCCTGCTCGACAGGGTGTTTCATCGCCTTCATGAGCTGAATGGGGCTGGGACGGTCGATCGTCTCCACGCCTGTGCCAACGCTCTGCGTGATGCGGTAGTTGGCGCGCTCGCCGTCGAGCAGCACGCGCGTACCCTTGGGGAGCGAGGCGACCAGCGGGTAGATATCGTCATAGGGGGCGAGCGCCACGCCGTCGGCGGCGAGGTGCGCCTCGATCTCGGCGCTCACAGCCTCCTTCTGCACGCAGAGCGTGGCCTTGCCGCGCTCAAGCAGCAGGTAGGAGAGGAACACCGGCGTATAGAGAACGTCACCGCCGCGCAGGTTCAAAAGCCACGCGATCTCGTCGAGCGCGGGGATCACAAACACGTCCGCGCCGAGCTCGTTCATCTTTTCTCGCACCTTTTCAAGCTTTTCCGCGCGCGTGTAGCCTGCGAACTTCGGCTCGAGCTCCCAGAGCGGCTCGCAGGAGAGCGCGGGGCGATCCGTCCACACAAGGTCGACAAGATCCTCGTCACCTGCAAAGCGAATGTGCTTTTCGCTCACCTTTTCTCCGATGCGGCGGGCAAAGTCGTTGCTGATCGTGCGGGAATCGAAGCCGATGAAGCCGTTTTCGCTTACGTGGTCATGCAGGAACGCGGGGATCTCGGGAACGCCCGCCTCGCCCATGCGCATGAGCTCAATGCCGGAGCCGGCAAGCTGCTGCGAGGCCTGCAAAAAGTAGCGGCCGTCCGTCCACAGCGCGGCAGATTCGGGCAGCACGACGAGCGTGCCGGCGGAGCCGGTGAAGCCGGAGAGAAATTCGCGCGCCTTAAAGTGCTCGCCCACATATTCCGAGGTGTGGAAGTCGTCGGTCACGACAACATAGGCGTCAATGCGGCGCTTTGCCATTTCCGCGCGCAAAGCTGCGAGATTTTCGACAGGGTTCATCTGAAAACACTCCTTACTTTCTGATAGGATAGCGCTTGCCTTATTCGGCAAAGCTTGCGGTGAGCGTGACGACCACATTCGTCATGATGTCCAGACTGGCAGAGGGAATCCATTCGCGTACACCGTGATAGTTGTAGCCGCCGGTGGAGAGGTTGGGGCAGGGAAGACCGGCCCAGGAAAGGTTCGCGCCGTCCGTGCCGCCGCGGATGGGTACGCACATGGGGGCGACGCCATTTGCGCGGAAGGCATTCTCCGCACGCTCAATGAGGTGGAAGTGCGGCAGGATCTTTTCCTTCATGTTGTAGTAGCTGTCGGTGATGTCGACTTCGGCGGTGCCGTCGCCGTAGACCTCATTGATCTTCTCGGCGCAGGCGGCGAAGAGAGCCTTCTTTTCTTCAAACTTCTCGCGGTCGTGGTCGCGGATGATGTAGCGCAGCGTGGCCTTTGCCATGCCGCCCTCCATATCCGTGAGGTGGAAGAAGCCCTCGTAGCCCTCGGTCTTTTCGGGTACTTCGTCCTCGGGCAGCAGCGCGTGGAAGTCCATCGCCACGGTCGCAGCGTTGACCATCACGTTTTTGGCGCTGCCGGGGTGAACGCCAACGCCGTGCACCGTCAGCACCGCGGCGGCAGCGTTGAAGTTCTCATATTCGATCTCGCCGAGGGGGCCGCCGTCCACGGTGTAGCCGTAGTCGCAGCCGAGCTCCTGCACATCGAGCCCGTCCGTGCCGTGGCCGATCTCCTCATCGGTCGTGAAGATGATGCGCACCTCGCCGTGCTTGATGTTCTTTTCCAGGATCGTCTCCACCGCGGCCATGATCTCGGCAAGGCCTGCTTTGTCGTCCGCGCCGAGCAGCGTCGTGCCGTCGGTCACGATCAGCTCGTCGCCCATGTGGCTTTCAAGACCGGGGCAGAGCGCTTCGGTGAGGGAAACGGAATCATTGAGCTTCAGCTCGCCGCCCTCGTAGCGCACGAGACTGGGCTTGACGTTCTCGCCCGAGGCGTCGGGCGCAGTATCCATGTGCGCGATGAGCGCGATGACGGGCGCGTCCACGCCCTCGCTCGCGGGGAGCGTTGCGAGCACATTGCCGCAATCGTCCATGTGAACGTCTTCGAGATGAAGCGCTTCGAGCTCCTGCATCAGAACGTTTCCGAGATCCTTCTGCCGCTCCGTGGAGGGAGAAGTGCCGGTGAAATCATCCGAGGTGGTGTAGTAGGTCACATAGCGCAGAAAACGCGATTTGGCAGATTCCATTTTTAAGGTACCTCCTTGCAGTCATGCTGCGTGATATTTCCCGCTTAGTGTACCACAAAAGGAGGCGCGCTGTAAAGCGGCGTCGCAGGAATCGTACAAAATGAGAAAACTGGCGGGATTCTTTTGCTTGACAAAGGGCTGCAGTTGATAATATAGTGTGATACATATTTAATAAGAAACTGGGGGGAAAGGGAAAAATGAATGCGGAAACCATCACGAGCCGGCAGAATCCGCTGATGACACATCTGCGCAAGCTGGCGTCCTCCCGGTCTTATCGAAAAAAGAGCGGGGAATATCTCTGCGACGGAACAAAGCTCCTTGCCGAGGCGCTCAAATGGGGCGCGGAGGTGAAAACGGCGGTCTTTTCCGAAGGGGTCGACATTCCGCCGCTTCCGGACGGCGTGCGCGCTGTGCGCGTGAGCGAGGAGCTGATGCGCTCTGTCAGCCCCATGGAAACGCCGCAGGGCGCGCTCTTCACCGTGGCGCTGCCCGAGGTGCAGCTGCCCGAAACGCTTTCGGGAAAGCACTATCTCGTGCTCGACGGCGTACAGGACCCCGGAAACGTCGGTACGATCCTGCGCACGGCGGACGCCTTCGACTGCGACGGCGTATTCTTAGTCAATGCCTGCGCCGATCTCTATAACCCCAAAACGGCGCGCGCCACAATGGGGGCGATCTTCCGCCGCGAGGCCTACACCGTTACAGCGGAGGAATTATTCGCGCTGCTCCGGAAAAGCGGCGTGCCGCTCTACGGCACGGCCCTGCGCGACGATACCGTACCGCTTGCCGAGGCAAACCTTGCAAGGGCGGCCGTCGCCATCGGTAGCGAGGGGCGGGGACTGTCGCAGCAAGTGCTGGACGAGTGCGCCAAAACGCTGAAAATTCCCATGAACCCGCGCTGCGAATCGCTCAACGCGGCCATCGCGGCGACGGTCGTTCTCTGGGAGATGTACCGATAAAATGAAAGGAGAGGTTCTCATGGCGGGACTCAAATACTGGGTGTGGCTCTCGGAAGTCAAGGGACTGACGAATCGCTCAAAACTTTTGCTGCTTGATCATTTCGGCTCGCCGGAGAACATCTTCTACGCCGACGAAGACGAATACCGCCTTGTTGAGGGCATCGAGCCGCGGCAGATCGCGCTGCTCGCGGAAAAGCCGATGGAGGACGCCGACCGCATTCTCGGCGCGTGCTCGCGCCTCGGCCTGCGCCTTCTTACGATGCAGGACGCGGACTATCCCGTGCGCCTGCGCAACATCTTTGAGCCGCCGTGCCTTCTCTATGTGAAGGGGCAGCTTCCCGTCATCGACGAGGAGGTCGCCGTTGCCATGGTCGGCACGCGCAAGGCCTCGCCCTATGGCGTCGAGGCGGCGGAAAAGATCGCCTACGGCCTGAGCCGTCAGGGAGCGGTCGTGATCTCCGGCGCGGCGGCGGGTGTGGATTCAGCGTCCCATCGCGGCGCGCTGCGCGCGGGCGGAAAGACCATCGCCGTGCTCGGCAACGGGCTCGACGTCGTCTATCCCGCAGAGAATGAATGGCTCTACCGCGACATTGCGGCCTCGGGCGCGCTCATCAGCGAATACCCGCCCGGGACGGCGGCGGAGGCGTGGCATTTTCCCGTGCGAAACCGCATCATCAGTGTATTGAGCCTTGCCACCGTCGTGGTCGAGGCACCGGAAAAGAGCGGCGCGCTCATCACGGCAAATACGGCTCTTGAGCAGGGGCGCGACGTATTTGCTGTGCCCGGCCCCATCGACGCGCCCATGAGCCGCGGCTGCAACCGCCTGATCGCAGACGGTGCGGCGGCGCTCATCACCGACAGCTGGGACGTGCTGCGCGAATACGAAGCGCAGTATCCGCACAAAATCCTTGGCGAGCGCGTGGAGCTGCCGCGAACGCTCGGCTATCAGGCGCGCGAGGAACTCGCACGCGCCAAACAGGCGGCGGTGGAGGAAACACCCGCGCTGCCGGAATTGAATCTGAAAACCAACGACTTAGGACTGACCGACGATCAGATGGCCATTCTGCGCGCGCTGAAAGCGGGCGCGCTGCAAGTGGACGACCTGATCGAAAAAACGCAGATCCCTACGCGCCGTGTTCTTTCCGCGCTGACGATGATGGAGCTTGAGGGTTACGTCGAACAGAGCGGCGGCAAGCATTTTTCTTTGACTGTCACACTACTGGAGGAATAATATTCATGGCAAAAAAGCATCTGGTGATCGTCGAGTCTCCGGCCAAGGCGAAAACCATCGGAAAATATCTGGGCAGGGAGTACGAGGTCAAGGCCAGTATGGGCCACCTGCGCGACCTTCCCAAAAGTAAGCTCGGTGTGGACATCGAGCACGATTTCGAGCCCGTCTATCAGCCCATCCGCGGCAAGGAGGAGCTCATCGGCGAGCTCAAGAAGGCCGCCAAGGACAGCGACACCGTCTATCTCGCAACGGACCCTGACCGCGAGGGAGAGGCGATCTCGTGGCACCTGAAGGCGCTTTTGAATCTGGACGATGAAAAGGCCAAGCGCGTGACTTTTAACGAGATCACGAAAAAGGTCGTCTCCGAGAGCATCAAGGAGCCGCGCGCCATCGATCAGGACCTGGTCGACGCGCAGCAGGCGCGCCGTGTACTCGACCGCATCGTGGGTTATGAGCTCAGCCCGCTTTTGTGGAAAAAGGTGCGCCGCGGTCTCTCGGCGGGCCGCGTGCAGTCTGTCGCCGTGCGCATGGTGGACGACCGCGAGAAAGAGATTCAGGCCTTTGAGCCGCAGGAATACTGGACGCTCGACGTCGACCTCACGGACGAAGTCTCGCACAAGACCTTTGAGGCGCATTATTACGGAAAGGACGGCAAAAAGGTCGAGCCGACCTCGGGCGAGCAGGTGGATGGCATCATTGCCGATATCGGCGACAAGCCCTTTACCGTGACGAACATCAAGCGCACGGATAAGCAGCGCTCTCCCTCGCTTCCGTTTACGACCTCTACCTTGCAGCAGGAGGCCTCGCGCAAGCTCAATATGACGCCGCGCCGCACCATGGCCATCGCCCAGCAGCTCTACGAGGGCGTTGACATCACGGGCGAGGGCACGGTGGGTCTCATCACCTATATGCGTACCGACTCACTGCGCATCTCCGAGGAGGCCATTGCCGCGGCGAAGACCTTCATTCTCGGCCGCTACGGGCAGGACTACTACCCCAAGGCTGCCCGCCACTACAAGGCCAAGGCCGGCGCACAGGACGCGCACGAAGCCATTCGCCCTTCGGATGTCAACCTGACGCCAGAGCAGATCAAGGGCGACCTGACAGGTGAGCAGTATCGCCTCTACCGCCTGATTTGGAGCCGTTTCCTCGCCTCCCAGATGGCGAACGCCGTGTACGACAGTGTGAGCGCGCAGATCATGGCAGGCGAGCACGAGTTCCACGCGAGCGCCAGCAACCTGAAATTTTCCGGCTACACCGCCGTTTACGAGGAATCCCGCGACGAGGAGAGCAAGGAAGAGAAGGAGGGCACGCTCCCGCCGCTCACCGAGGGGCAGGGGCTTGCGCTTGAAGCGTATACGCCGCTTCAGCACTTTACCCAGCCGCCCGCGCGCTATACGGACGCAACGCTCATTCGCGCGATGGAGCAGAACGGCATCGGCCGCCCGTCGACCTACGCGCCCACGGTTTCGACGATCCTGGATCGCGAATACGTCGTGAAGGACGGCAAGTACCTGCGTCCCACGCCGCTTGGCGAGGTGGTGACGGGACTGATGGAGGAGCGCTTCTCTGACATTGTGGACATGAAGTTTACCGCCCGCATGGAGCAGAAACTCGATACCGTGGAAGAGGGCAAGACGCCGTGGAAGGACGTGATCCGCGACTTTTACGGCGGCTTTGAGCGCGACCTGAAAAATGCCGAGGAGGCGCTCGAGGGCGTGCGCATCAAGGTACCCGACGAGGTGAGCGAGGAAAAGTGTGACATCTGCGGACGCAATATGGTCATCAAGAGCGGGCGCTTCGGCCGTTTCCTTGCCTGCCCGGGCTATCCCGAGTGTACCTTCACCAAGCCTCTTGTCATTGTGATGGACGGCCGCTGCCCCAAGTGCGGCGGACGCATGATGAAGCGCACGGGCGTGAGCAAGAAGACGAACAAGCAGTACACCTATTATGCCTGTGAATTCGTCACAAGCAGCGATCCGGAGAAGAAATGCGACTTTATGACCTGGGACGTGCCGACGAAGGATGACTGTCCGGAGTGTGGGCAGACGATGTTCAAAAAGGCGGGCAGGGGCTTTAAGCGCCCGTACTGCATCAACCCCGCCTGCTCGCGCTTTGTGCCAGAGGATCAGCGCGGCTACGTGAAGAAGAAAGCTGCCGAGGACGCTGAACCGGCGGAGAATACGGAAACTGCCGAAGCCCCGGAGAGCGCGGAGAAGAAGCCCGCCGCCAAGAAAACGGCGGCCAAGAAGACCGCCGCAAAGAAGCCTGCCGCCAAAAAGACAGCGGCGAAGACCACGACAAAAAAGACAAGCAAAAAGACAACGGCGGACGGCGAAGAAACGCCTGAAAAGAAGCCCGCCGCGAAAAAGACCGCCGCCAAGAAAACGACGGCAAAGAAGACAAGCGCGAAGTCCGCGGCCCAAAAGACCGCGGAGAAAGAAGAGGACTGATGCAAGTAACTGTGATCGGCGCCGGCCTTGCCGGCTGCGAGGCTGCCTGGCAGCTCGCGCAGCGCGGCATAAGCGTGACGCTGCATGAAATGAAACCCGAAAAGAGAACGCCCGCGCACCATGCGGACTCTTTCGCTGAGCTCTGCTGCTCGAATTCGCTGCGCTCGGACCAGATTGAGAACGCGGTGGGCCTTCTCAAAGAAGAGCTGCGCCGCCTCGATTCGCTCATCATGGCCTGCGCGGACGCGACGCGCGTGGAGGCGGGCGGCGCACTGGCGGTAGACCGCGAGGGCTTTTCGGATCTCGTGACGCAAAAGATCTGCTCGCACCCCAATATCACGGTCGTGCCCGGCGAGGTGACGGCCATTCCCGAGGGCAATGTTATTATCGCCTCGGGACCCTTGACGAGCGATGCGCTCGCCGCCGCCATCGCGGAAAAGATCGGTGATGGGCACACGCTGAACTTCTTCGACGCCGCCGCCCCGCTTGTGACGTTTGAGAGCGTCAACATGGATTCGGCGTTTTTTGCCTCGCGCTACGATAAGGGTACGCCGGACTACATCAACTGCCCGATGAGCGAGGAGGAGTATGAAGCCTTCTGGCAGGCACTGACCACGGCGGAGGAAGCGGAAGTGCACGGCTTTGAGGATAAGCACGTTTTCGAGGGCTGCATGCCCGTTGAGGTCATGGCGCGCCGCGGGCACGATACGCTCTGCTACGGCCCGCTCAAGCCGCGCGGCCTGCGCGACCCGAAGACGGGGCAGGAGCCTTACGCCGTCGTTCAGCTGCGGCGCGACAATGCGCAGGGCAGCGTTTATAATCTGGTCGGATTCCAGACGCATCTGCGCTTTCCCGAGCAGAAGCGCGTGTTTTCGATGATCCCCGCGCTGAAAAATGCGGACTTTGTCCGCTACGGCGTGATGCATCGCAACACCTATCTGCGCTCGCCGGGAATGCTCGACCGCTACTACCGCCTCGTCGCCGATGATCGCATTGCCTTTGCTGGCCAGATGACGGGCGTGGAGGGCTACATCGAGTCTGCGGCCTCGGGTTTTCTCGCCGCCGTTGAGATGGCGCGGCGGCTTGAAGGGGAGACGCCCGTCGACTTCCCGCGCGAGACGGCCATCGGTGCGCTGGGGCTTTACATCAGCGATACGACGGTCTCGGATTTTCAGCCGATGAACGTGAACTTTGGCATCATGCCGCCGCTTGGCTATCGCGTCAGGGGCGGCAAGCGCGTGAAAAACGCGGCGCTTGCCGAGCGCGCGCTCGGCCATATCGATGCGCTGCGCGAAGCGGTATTGAGCGACAGGAAGGAGTGATTCCATGAAGATCATTGTTGACGCCATGGGCGGCGATTTTGCACCTCTTGCACCCGTCAAGGGCGCGCTGATGGCACACGAGCGGTACGGCGCGGAGATCCTTCTTGCCGGAAAAGAGGAAGAGATCCAGAAAACGCTGCGCGAGTGCGGCTGCGCGGCGCTTCCCACAGGCGTGGAGATCGTGAACGCGACGGAGGTCGTCGAGATCTGCGACGATCCGGCTACGGCGTTCAAGAGGAAAAAGGATTCTTCCCTCACCGTGGGGCTTACGATGCTGCACAACGGTGAGGCGGACGGCTTTGTCAGTGCAGGCAGCACGGGCGCGATCCTTGCAGGCGCGACGCTCGTCGTCAAGCGCATTCGCGGCCTTCGCCGCGCGGCGCTTGCCCCCACGATCCCGACGGCAACGGGCAGAGCGGTGCTTATCGACTGCGGTGCAAACGCCGAGTGTACGGTGGAGTATCTGCTGCAATTTGCCTACCTTGGCAGCTACTACGCGCAGAAGGTGCTCGGCGTTGAAACACCGCGCGTGGGCCTTCTGAACATTGGCGCGGAGGAGAGCAAGGGCGACACGCTGCGCCGCGAGACGTATCAGAAGCTCAGAGAAGCGGGCGAGGCGGGGCACCTCAACTTCGTTGGCAACATTGAAGCGAAGGAAGCGTTGCTCGGCGCATGTGACGTCATCGTGGCCGACGGCTACAGCGGCAACATCATGCTCAAGAGCATCGAGGGTACGGGCAAGCTCTTTTCCGTCAAGCTCAAGGAGATGCTCCTGCACAGCGCGGGAACGAAACTGGCTGCACTGCTGCTCAAAGGCAGGCTTGCGGACTTTAAGAAGATGCTCGACGCCAACGAAGTCGGCGGCACGGCGCTGCTCGGCATTTCAAAACCCGTCGTCAAGGCGCACGGCAGCGCGAGCGAGGTCGGCATCTGCAACGCGGTGCGTCAGGCGATGGAGGTCGCGCGCAGCGGCATCATTGACGACATCACGCAAAACATCGACAAGATGCGGATCTGACGAAAGACAGAATGCGGCGAATGCCCAAAAGCGAAAAAATGGGTATTGACAGTCCTGTGCCTTTGCCGTATCATTTGGAAGAACCAAAACCGTGAGAGGAAGTAAAAGAGATTATGAGTCCCGAAGAAATTTTTAAGACGATGCAGAAGCTGATCGCGGAGCAGTTCGCGCTCAATCCCGATGAGATCACGATGGACAGCTCTTTCGAAGAAGATCTTGGCGCCGACTCTGTGGATCTTGTTGAGTTGGTGATGGCCATGGAAGAAGAGTTCGAGCTGGACGAGATCCCCGAAGAAGAGCTGACCTCGCTCAAGACGGTGGGCGACTGCGTGCGCTACTTGAACGCAAAGCTCGGTTAAGAAGAAAAAAGCAGCCCCGCTTTGCGCGGGGCGTCCTTTTATCAGGAGGAGGCAATATGCGGGCCTTGGAAGAAAAACTGCAATATCATTTCAAAAACCCGGCACTGCTCGAAGAGGCACTGCGCCACAGCTCATATGCCAACGAGCATCGCGGCGCGAACTTTTTCAGCAATGAACGACTGGAATTTTTGGGCGACAGTGTGCTCGGGTTTGTCACGGCGGAGTATTTGTTCGCCAAGCACCCTGCCGCACCCGAGGGCGAGCTGACGCGCATCCGCGCACTGCTCGTGTGCGAGGACAGCTTGCACGAGGTCGCGCAGCGCCTGGAACTGGGAAAGCACCTCAAGCTCGGCAACGGCGAGGAGAGCTGCGGCGGACGCACGCGCCCGTCCATTCTGGCTGACGCGACCGAGGCGGTGTTTGCCGCGGTGTATCTCGACGGCGGCATCGGCGCGGCAAGCGCGCTCATTCACCGCGTGCTGCTCGACACCGAGCGCGAGGAGGTCGCTGAGGAGAAGCGCCGCGACTACAAGACCATCTTGCAGGAATTTGTGCAGCGTACACCGAACCAAACCCTCTCTTACCGGCTGTTCGGCGAGAGCGGCCCCGACCATGACAAGACCTTCTGCTTTGAGGTGTTGCTCAACGGTACTGCCGTGGGCAAGGGTGCCGGCCGCAGCAAGAAAGAGGCTGAGCAGATGGCCGCGAAGGACGCGCTCGAGCAGATGACAGAAAAGAAATGATGAAACCGTAAGCGCTGTGAGGATACCTCACAGCGCTTTGTTTTTATTTTCCGGCTTTTCCAGCAGGATCGACGCCCCCGCGTAGAGAAGAAATAGCCCAAATGGCTTGCGCAAGAGGCTGCTGTCGAGCGTTGTGGCAAGAAAAGCGGCGGCAAGCGCGCAGAGCGTGCCGAGCGGGACGGCTGCGCGCAGGACGGTGCGGTCGAGATAACCGTTTTTTCGGTGCGCAAGGAGCGAAATGCCCGCCGTCGGGAGAAAGTAAAGCAAATTGATGGCCTGCGCCGTGCGCTGCTCCACGCCGAAAAAGAGCGTCATGCACAAAAGCAGCAGCGTTCCGCCGCCAACGCCCCACGATGAGAGAATGCCCGTCACAAGCCCGCAGAGCGCGGGGAAGAACCATTCCATCACAGCAGATACCTCGCCGCGCCATAGAGCAGAAACAGCGCGAAAATGCGCTTGAGCCATGTATTCGGCACGTTCTTGAAGAGTTTGCCGCCGATCCAGCAGCCCACCAGCCCGCCGAAAAGGTAGGGCAGCGCCTCCTTGAGCGGCAGCGCGCCGCACAGGGCGTATACCAGCAGCGAGGTAAGGCAGAACGGGAAGATGACCGCCACGCAGGTGGCGAGCGCTGTTTTGTCGGGGACATTTGCCCATGTGCGCAGCAAAAAGACGAGCGGGACGCCCCCGCCCCCGCCGAAGAGCCCGTTCACTGTACCGGCGAGCGCGCCGGCAATGCGATATTTTCCCTTTTCTGTCATGCTGCCCCCCGCCTTGCCTGATGGTATGTAGCGGCCGCCGGAGGGCGGCTGCAAAAGGGTTACTGCTTCTTAAAGCTCTGGCAGTCGGTGCACTGATCCATCGTTGGGTGGGCCTCATGCGTGCCGACCTGAATGGCGTTCAAACCGCAGTACTGGCCTTCCTTGCAGTGGTTGGCGCAGTTGGTTACGGCGCAGCGAATGGCGGTGTTGGGCGTGCAGGCGCAGCCGCTGTTGGTATGATCGGTCATGATTGGATCCTCCTGAAAAGTTGTTTTGGCGCTTGCCGCATTTAGTTTGCGCGTATTTCGCGGTGCTATTCCGTTTGGCGGAAAAATTCAAAATGGGAGAACTGTGTACCGGGAAAATCATGCGGTGATTTGCAGCTGCCGCTTTTTTTCCTCTGTGCTGTATTATTTTGGCACATAAGGGGATTTGAAATACCCAATAATAATGGTTGACGAAAGGAGCATTTCACATTATGATTTTTCGTTGTGTTTTTTGACTCATCATAAACCTAAGGAAAGGGCAGGCAGTAAAATGAGCTATTATGACAGAGCACTGGAACTGAAGGACGAACTGATCGAGAACAGACGGTACCTTCACAGTCACGCGGAGGCGGGGCTGACGCTTCCAAACACGGTGGCCTATGTGGAGAAGAAGCTGCGGGAATACGGAATCGAACCTGTGCGCTGCGGCGAGGGAGTGACCGCCTTGATCGGCAAGGGCGGCAAAGTTCTGCTTCTGCGGGCAGACATGGACGCGCTTGAGATGCCGGAAGAGAGCGGCCTTGCGTTTGCTTCCATGAACCCGCAGACTGCGCATTGCTGCGGGCACGATATGCACGCTGCCATGCTTTTGACCGCTGCGAAGATGCTCAAGGAGCATGAATCGGAGCTGCAGGGAACCGTTAAACTCATGTTCCAGCCGGGCGAGGAGTGCCTCAACGGCAGCCTGAACATGCTGGAAAACGGCATTTTGGAGAACCCAAAGGTGGACGCGGCGCTGGCGTATCACGTCGGCCCCGGAAAGCTGCCGATCGGTATGTTCATGTACAATGACAACTCCACGATGATGTACTCCAACAATGAGTTCTCCGTCACGGTGAAGGGCAAGGGCGGCCACGGCGCCATGCCGCAGAACTGCATTGACCCGATCAGCGTCGGCGCACACATCATCATTGCGCTGCAGGAGATCATCGCAAGAGAGCTGGATCCGCATGATTCCTGCGTTATTACGGTGGGCACCTTCCACGCCGGAACGGCGATGAACATCATCCCCGAAACGGCCCGCCTTACCGGTACGCTGCGCGCGGATACCAAGGAGGCACAGACGAAGCTGGTGCAGCGCGTCCGCGAGGTCACGCAGGCGACTGCCGCTGTCTATGGCGCTACCGCCGATATTGAGATCTCCGCCGGCGGCCCGCCGCTGATCTGCGATCCCGCCACGACCGACGACTTCGTGAAGTATATGAGAGAGCTGGATCTGCCCGGCGCGATGGAATACCCGAACATTTCCGCGAGCGCGTCGGAGGACTTTGCTTTCGTGGCAGAGAGGGTGCCATCCGCCTTTATATATCTGTCCAGCGGCTATATGGACGAGCGCGGAAATTATTCCGCGCACAATCCGAAGGTGCAGTTCAACGAGGAAGTCCTTCCGAGAGGCGCTGCCTATCTGGCCCAGTGCGCACAGCGCTGGCTTGAAGAGCATCATTGATTCGGCGTGCTCTCCTGTATGAAAAAGGCTCTCGGGGTTATCCCGAGAGCTTTTTTTGCCGGTTTGGATCTGATGGGTGAAAAAAAGAAAAAGACACGCAAAGCGTGTCTTTTCTTCTGGAGGTGACACCCAGATTTGAACTGGGGAATGAGGGTTTTGCAGACCCTTGCCTTACCACTTGGCTATGTCACCATGTGGAAAAAGGAGCAAAGATTCTTGCTCCTTTTTCATTTGTGGAGCGGGCGACGAGGCTCGAACTCGCTACCTCCACCTTGGCAAGGTGGCGCTCTACCAGATGAGCTACGCCCGCGAATGGTGCCTCAGGCCAGAATCGAACTGGCGACACGCGGATTTTCAGTCCGCTGCTCTACCAACTGAGCTACCGAGGCATATCAAGCCGCTATTGCAGCCTGATGATGGCGACCAGGAAGGGGTTCGAACCCTCGACCTCCGGCGTGACAGGCCGGCGTTCTAACCAGCTGAACTACCTGGCCGAATACATGGTGGGAACAACAGGGCTCGAACCTGTGACCCTCTGCTTGTAAGGCAGATGCTCTCCCAGCTGAGCTA
>DPGF01000051.1:2290-2781 GCA_003522105.1 Oscillibacter sp. | reverse complement strand
TTTGTTCCATAAAGAGGCCGGAACGCGCACCGTTCAATCCGGCACGCATTCCGGCCACGCTGAGTCCTGGCATGGGCTGCCCCCGCAGATGATGTCTACAGGCGGCAGATACGCGCCGTTCAGTTTTGTGATGTCTCCCATCTGCTCCATGCGTGGGAAACGGATCTTTGATACCAGTATGGGGAATGGCTCGATCTCACTGGCCCAGATCGGCTCGATGCCGCACCGCACCGAAGCCAGAGGAAAGCCGGAGATGCCATCGAACAGGCTCCCCATCGTAAGTTTCCTCGTTGACTGTGTCATATCATACACACCCTTTTTCATTTGATTGCCGCGGCGATGGTCCTCGTCACATTCACCGCGGACTGTGCCGTATAAACGGCGCTCGTAATATTGGCCTTTGTCGTGGTGTCCAGACCGAAGCTGCCGGCGATGCGGGGAACTTCGCCTGCGGAGAGCATGAGTCCAACGCCCATCAGCGCGTGGTCTTT
>DPGF01000051.1:0-2064 GCA_003522105.1 Oscillibacter sp. | reverse complement strand
AGTCCCGCAATGAGGATGGTGGACTGGAGGAAGGCGGTCAGGCACAAGCCGATGACCTGCCGCATCCAGCCCATAAAGCCGTCCAAATAGCCCCGTGGGACGCTGAACATATAGAGGCTGCCCACCGCGATCTGGATGAGCAGGATGCCGCCTCTCTTCAAGTTGGCAAAAAACACCTTCAGCACCGCATAGCCCATAAGTATCACGCAAAAGAGAAGCATGATGGGGCTGGTGATGACGCCAAGGCCGAAGTGAGAGCTGTTTACCACGTCCGAGAGCGTCTGTATCTCGCTGAGTTCGGTGATGATGTCCTGTCCCACCTCACCGATGCTCCGACCGTAGCCGGTAAGCCCTGCGGAAAAGGTTCCCTGCAGCGACACCGACAAAGCGTAGAGCCGGACGGGGACAACTGTGAAGAGGCTTACCGCCAGAAAGCCCTTGATGATATTCATGCCGCACTGCTGGAGATTGCCTCTGCCGGTGGAGTATTCAATGCCGCACTCAAAGGCGCAGACCACCACGCTGACGGCGAACAGTGCCCACGCAAGGCGGGAGAAAAAGAGAATGATGGCGCTGACCCATTCCAGTTCAAAAAGTTCCACGCCCATATTGCCCATGAGGGCAAAGAAATTGCCGAGAAAGCCCACGATCTGCCCATAGATCCAGTCCACCAGCTGATCCAAAACTGTCGCGGCAACAAAGTTCCAAATAAATATCTTCGCTCACCTCCTCGAAATGCAGAAAGCCGCCGCCCAGATGGGCGACGGCCTTTCATATAGAGTATTTTGTTTTGCATCTGACTGCAGCGCTTACTTGAGCAGCCGCGGATAATCTGTTGTGCCATTGACGATCGCATAAACGTAGACGGTGTCCCCAATCAATTTGTAGATGGCAACATAAGTCTTCGTCAGCACAAGTTTACGGTAACCGCTTGCCGCAAGGATCGGGTCCGGATGCGTTTGCCCCATCAGCGGGAAATCCCGCAGACGGTTCATGGTCGTTTTCATCGTACTGTAGATTTTCCGCGCGTAGGGAGTTCCTGCCTCCGTAATGTGATACTTTACAATCTCCTCGAAGTCGTGTTGAGCAGGTGGAAGATAGACCAGTTTACTTTTCGTAGGCACGGAACAGCTCCTCCATTCTCTCGTCAAGCTCCTCCGGCGTGCAGACAGGCTCTCCGCTCAATCTGCTGAGTTCCGCAGCATAAATTTTGTCGCGGTGTCGGAACATTTTTTCCCGCTCCTCGTATGCTGCCATGCTCATATAAACACCGTCATCTTCACCCTTGTTCGTGATGAAGATCGGTTCACCGGATGCCTTTGCCAGCTCGGAGATCTGCGTGTACTCATTCCGCAGAGCAGAGGATGGTCTGATTTGCATAGAAAGCCCTCCTTATCAATTTCTTGATAGTATTATATCAAGATAACACTTTTTATGCAAGCCTATCTTTGTGAGGTGTAAAAGGTGACTTTATAGGCCTACAGCATTCGCCGGCAAAGCAACCATTGTGTCTTATTCGTTGCCTCTGGCAGGAGAGTCCGGATTCGATTTTTAAATTCTTTCTTCACGAATTAGATCCCAATGATATTCCAGATGTATTTCGGCGCAACCAGGCTGAAAATCAGGCAGGCAAAGAGGATGGCGGGGCCGGTCCATTCAAACTGTCCTCTCTGGCGATAATCAAAGTACGCGCCGCCAAGTTTCACAAAGAATGCGATGGCGAGGATCATATCCAATGCAGGGAACACCACCTTCTCCACCACGCTCTTGATCTGCTTGGCCGCCTCCGTCCACGTCTGCTCCACCGCTCCCGCCACATCTCCGCCTGCGGCAAAGGCAGGGGTGCAGCAAAGGGTGGTCAGGAGCAGGAGCGTCAGCGCCAAAACGATATTTTTCCTATGTTTCAAAATCTCAACCTCCTTAAAATGGGGATGCCGCCCCTTGCGGAGCGGCATCCGTTGTTAGTCCTTAATAGCCGGTGCGAGGCAGGGGCTTGCTGGGGGCATAGACACGGGTGACCCAGCGGGAGGTCGCCATGATCCACTGCCCGTTGTAGACGCCGCC
>DPGF01000058.1:795-7815 GCA_003522105.1 Oscillibacter sp. | reverse complement strand
CAGCCGGTCCAGGGGAACATAACAGCCCAGAGGGTACCGGCATCTTCCAGAGAACGGGAGAGCATATTGCGGCCGAGGCCGAGCTCATCATACTTGTCGGCATAGATGGGGGCGGGAACGCCAATGCCGAGGAACTGGTCGCACATGGTGGCGTCGCAGAAGATGGAGGTCAGCAGGGTGGCGAGGATCAGGCTGCCAACGGAGTGGATCTTGTGCTTGAGGCCGCCGAACAGACGCTCGATGCAGCCGCAGCGCTCGAGCGCGCCGCCGTAAGCGAGAGCGACAAGGATGAGGTTGATGGTCCACATGGTGCCGTCCATGCCCTTGGCTTTGCCGAGGATGGAGTCAGCGACTTCGTTGCCGGTCTCAACGCCGATACCGTAGTGCAGCGTGTTGAAGATGTCGCCCAGGGCGCGGGAGCCGTAGATGTCGGTGGACTGGAAGATGATCATGAAGATCGTTGCGGTGGCGACGGAGGCGGCAATGCCGACCAGGCCGGGCACACGCAGGACGCACATCACGATAACAACGATGATGGGAATGAGCAGAACCGGGGAGATATTGAAGGAACCGCGGAACGCGTCCTGAATGCTCTGAGCAACAGCGGGATCATAGGCGCTGGTGTCAACGTTCAGGCCGAGGATGGTGTAGAGGATCAGGGCGATGACGAGGGTCGGGCCGGTGCTGGAGACCATCGCGGTGACGTGGTCGAACAGGCCGGTCTCGGCAACAGCCGCGGCAAGGTTGGTGGTATCGGACAGGGGGGAGAACTTATCGCCGACATACGCGCCGGAGATGATCATACCGGCGGTGATGGGGGCAGGGATGCCGAGGCCCGCGCCGATGCCGAGGAACGCAAGACCGATGGTGGCGGTGGTGGTCCAGGAGGAGCCGCACGCCATACCGACGATCGCGCAGAGGATGCAGCCGATGGGCAGGAACAGCTTCGGGGTCAGCAGGTCAAGGCCGTAGACGATCAGGGAAGGGATCGCGCCGGAGGCCATGAAGCTGGCGACGAGGAAACCGACGGTGCAGAGGATCAGAACGGCTTCCATGGAAGCTGCCAGACGATCGATCATACCGGCGAGCATATCCTGGAAGCTGTGGCCGCAGGCGAAGCCGACGATGCAGGCGACGACGATGGACAGGACCAGGGGCATGTGCGCGTCATGATAACCGGATTCGGAATGACCGAGGAAGCAATAAAGCATGAACCCGATCATTGCCACAATGGGAATCAGCGCCAGAATAAAACTGGGCTCCCGTGCGACTTTCTTTTCGTTTGCCATTTTGATATTTACCTCTCTCTTCATAAAAATACTTGCCCGGCAAGAAGCGGCGAACCGCTCCTCCCCCAGACGGGCCTGTTATCACCGCACGAGGGGACGTGCGTTTTCTGCGGAGGGGTCCCGCAAAAAAAACAGACGCAGGATAGAGTCACAGCACCGTCGGGCAAACGGTTCCTTGCACGCTGCACATCTATCCCTAATCTATTTGTGAACTAATTGTAACATACCACTTTGGCAAAAGCAATAAAATCTGACAAAATTTTAAAAACAATTTAGTCATTTCTCATATATCTGGGTGACATGGTGCTGAACCGATGTAGTGATGCGGTATTATAGTAAAGCACGACACGGGAAAAAGAGCAGACGCATCGCGCCTGCTCTGCCCGAATGGAACGGGGAAGTTACTTCTCTTCCTTCGCCCGGTCAAACAGCAGTTTGTAGCCGTCTGCCCCGTAGCAAAGGCACTTGTTTACGCGCGTGATGGTCGTGGACGAAACGCCGATCTTCTGCGAGATCTGCGTGAAGGTTTTGCCATCGGCCAGCAGCGACGCCACCTCAAAGCGCTGCGACATCGCCTCGATCTCGCTGAAGGTGCAGAGATCGTCGAAGAAGCGATAGCATTCTTCCTCCGTCCTCAGAGACAGGATCGCCTTGAACAGATGATCGGTCTCCTCACTTTTCATTTTGCTCTGGTACATCCAACGTTCCTCCTCAACGATGCTGAAAGGATTGGCCACTGTCTGCACGGTGCATACCGCAGCGGACGCCGAATGACGGCTGCCCGGAAGCCGTTTTTTGCAGGTGCGATCCCTCCGCAGAGGTACACCTGACTAAAGTTAAATATATGGTAGCAAAAAGCGGCGATTCCGTCAAGCGCAATTCGTGCTTTTTGAGGGAGAACTTCTCTTTTCGCCGGTTCTGTCCGGCAGGGGAGGAAAATTTTTGCATCGGATCCGGGGAAATCTATGGCAATCCGCCGCAGAAAATGCTATACTGAGCCAAAAGTGGAAGGATCGCAGCGGCAGCGCTTGACAATCTACGCGCCGTACCGTAAAATATCTCCCAACCACTCTGATACGCTGCTGTGCCACCACGGTGCAGTAAGCTGTCCGTACATTATATCACGAAAGGACACACTATCATGGCAACGATCAAAGCTCACACCTTATCCGGCTTTATGGAGCTGCTTCCCGCGCCGCAGACGCAGATGGAACGCCTTCTGGAGGTGCTGCGCTCGTCCTACGGCGTGTATGGCTTTACCCCGCTCGACACCCCCATCATCGAAGCGAGCGACGTGCTGCTCGCCAAGGGCGGCGGCGAAACGGAAAAGCAGATCTACCGCTTCTCCAAGGGCGACAGCGACCTCTCCCTGCGCTTCGACCTGACGGTGCCGCTGGCAAAGTACGTTGCCCTGCATTATGCCGACCTCGCCTTCCCGTTCCGCCGTTTCCAGATCGGCAAGGTCTACCGCGGCGAGCGCGCGCAGCGCGGCCGCTTCCGCGAGTTCTATCAGGCGGATATCGACATCATCGGCGATGGCGAGCTTGACATCACGAACGACGCTGAGATCCCCGCCATCATCTATACGGTCTTCTCCCGTCTGGGCCTCAAACGCTTCCAGATCCGCATCAACAACCGCCGCATCTTAAACGGCTTCTACGCGATGCTCGGGCTTTCCGACAAGGCGGGCGACATCATGCGCACGGTCGACAAGATTGAGAAGATCGGCCCTGACCTCGTGCGCGCGATCTTGGTCGACGACTACGCCATCGAGGGCGAAAAGGCGGATGAGATCCTCGCCTTCATCGGCATCAAGGGCACGAACGAAGAGGTGCTCGCTTCTCTTGAAAAGTACCGCGGACGCAACGAGGTCTTCGACCAGGGCCTCGACGAGCTTTCGACCGTTGCAAAATACCTCGGCTCGTTCGGCGTGCCGCAGGAGAATTTCGCCGTCGACCTGACGATCGCGCGCGGCCTCGACTACTACACCGGCACCGTCTATGAAACAACGCTGCTCGACTACCCCGAGATCGGCTCGGTCTGCTCCGGCGGCCGCTTCGATAACCTCGCCGAGTACTATATCGACCGCAAGCTTCCCGGCGTCGGCATTTCGATCGGCGTGACGAGACTTTTCTACGTCCTCGGCGAGCAGGGGCTGCTGAACGACGAGGTCTGCACCGCGCCGGCGGACGTGCTCATCCTGCCGATGACCGAGGACTTGAGCGAGGCCATCTCGCTCGCGACCGATCTTCGCGCCGCGGGCGTCAGCACGCAGATCTACACGGAAAAGAAGAAATTCAAGGCCAAGATGAACTATGCTGACAAGCTCAAGGTGCCCTATGTCTACTTCCTCGGCGAGGATGAGATCGCCGCGGGCGTCGTCTCCTGTAAGGACATGCGCACGGGCGAGCAGGTGAAGCTCCCGCGCGCGGAGGCGGTGGAAAAGGCAAAGGACTTTGTCGAAGCCGACCGCTGCAAGCCCGTCATCTGCGAAAAGTAAGAAAACAACGAAAAAGAGAGCAGCCATGCGGCTGCTCTCTTTTTTATTCTGCTTTAGTCCACGGTGCGCATGAAGCTCGTCGAGCCCTTCTGGAAGCGAACGTCCAGCTTGACGCGGTCGGCGCGCATGTAGCTTGTCGTATATTCGTAGATATGGCCGTTTTCGGTCGTGGTGCGGCGCTGATGGAAGAACGCGGCCGAGCCGGGCGCGCAGTGCAGAAGCTGCGCCTCGTGCGGCGAGAGGACAACGGCCTCGTAGGTGTCCGACGCGGAAAACGGGATCACGCCAACATGGTAGAGGAGACTGTAAAAGCTGTGCGTTTCCAGCAGCTCGCGCGTCAGGTTGGGGTAGATGTACTCGGGATAGTAGGACGTTTCAAGAATGAGCGGCGCGCCGTCCACATTGCGCACGCGCGTGAAGCGGTAGACCTTCACGCCCGGCTCAAGGCCCATGAGCGCGACGATCCGGGGGCTCGGCGTGATGACCGCAAAGTCCACGAGCGTGGACGAGGGCGACTTGCCAAGCTGGGAGATCTCTGTCGTGAACGAATACTGCACGCCCTTGCGGCGGGTGTTCGGGTCGGAGACGAACGTGCCCTTGCCGCGCTTGCGCACGACAAAGCCCTCCTCCTCCAGAGCGCCGATGGCCTGACGCACGGTGTTGCGGCTGATGTCGTAGGCGCGGCAAAGCTCGGCCTCGCTCGGCAGCAGATCGCCGACCTTGAGCGCGCCGGAGGTGATGCTGCGCTTGATGATGCCCATGAGTTGGGAGTAGAGGGGGATCTCACTGTCGAGCGACAGCGGGAGCTTGAGGATCGGATTCTGTTCCATGACGGGAGCCTCCCGAGAAAAATGTTTTGGAATATTCCTATTGTACCACATATCTTTGAGATGTTCCAGAACTTTTTCTGTTTTTCGCATGAGAAAACGGAGGGGAAGTCCCCTCCGTTTTTCATGGTGCGCGTTTTTACCAGCCGGTGCCAAGCATCACCCCGTGCCAGCGGCCGTCCTCTTGCAGTTGAATGGTGCAGCAGCGCTGGAACGCATACGCGCCCTTGGGCGCGGACGGGTCGGTGCATTCGACGGTGTTGCCCGCCATCGCGTAATAGAGCGCCGTCTCGCTTTCGGGCGTGAACTGCACCTCCACGTAAAAACAGTAAGTGTTCTCGTCGATCTCGCCCCACTCGCGCATGGCCTTCGTCGTGTCCTCGGCGGGGGTGATGAGAGCCTTGACCCAGGTGTACTTGAAGGAGCTGCCGCTCGCTGCCTTCGTGTGCGCGCCATAGTAGGCGTCCGCCCAGTGCTGTGCCGCCTCCTGCCACGAAAAACTCTTCGACTGCGGCTTGACGTCGCGCAGCAGCGCGTCGTACTCCGCCTCGTCGTACCACCGGCGCATCATGTTGTAAAGCGTGCGCCCGTCGCCGTCTACAATACTGAGCTCATCGTATGAGTCGGTCTTGAAGCAATACGCCGCCCCGTCCGGCGTTGTCAGCCAGAGATACATGGGCTGAGATTCGCAGAACGTCAGCACGCCGCCGTCCGCCGTTATGAGGAGGATGCAGTTCTGCGCCGAGGGCGCGGCGCTGTCGTTTGCTTCGCGCCAGACAAGGCCTTCACTCAGCTGCCTTGCAAAGTAGGCGCGGTTGATAACGGTGCTGCCGTCATAGATGCTGCTGTCAGTGCCGTTCACGCTCAGCGACAGTGTGACCTCGCTGCTCATATCGCCCAGCTGCTTCAGCGCGGCGTCGAGCGCGCTGTCCGCGTCATTCTGTGTGGACTGTATTGCAGCGGTGACCGTGAAGCGCTTGACCATCGCCCGGAGCACCTCGGCCTCGCCCTCAACGGCGCGGTCGCGGTTCCAGCCCCACTCGTTTTCCGCGGTGCTGCCGTCAAAGCTCCAGTGGATCTCTACTTCATAGCAGGTGTTGTCCGGTGCGTCGAAGAGTGTGATGACCGTGCTGCTCATGCCCTCATTTGTCACGAAGCGCCAGCCGGTGTCGGTCTTCTCCGCCTTCGCGCCGGTGCTCTCCCATTCCGCTTTTGCGGCGGCAAGGCTTTGCGAAAGCTTCTTGACGCTGAAATACGAGCCGGTGTCGTAGCGCGAGTACCAGAACTCCGCGTCGCTGCTGCGCGCCCACGCGGTGATCGGCACATAGTAGTAATAGCCATCGCCCGCAACAAGCTGAGCCTCGCACTGGTTGGCGCGGCCGTAGCCGTCCGTTGCCGCGTTCAGCAGATTGGGAATGAACATCTTCGGCTCATTGAGCCCCGCGTAGTCAACGTAGAAGTCGTGCAGGTAAGCCTTTTCCTCGCCGCTGTAGCCGCAGCCGTTGTAGAAGAGCCCATCGTTGCTCATCGTGGTGCCGATGATCTGATAGCCGGTCTGCTCGCCGCTCGTGTAGTGCAGGACGGTGAGATAGTGCGTCCAGTTCTCGTTGAGATAGCCGTCGTCCGTTACGACCTGCCCGCCGATGGGTTCGATGGGGTGGCCCGCCTCATTCGTGGGCTTCATTTCGTAGTTGAAATACCAAAGCTCCAGTGCCGTGCCCTCGGGGGAGAGACCTTCGAGCGAATCGCCCAGCTCGAGCCGCGTCACGCGCACGTCGGCAACCGTATCCTCGGCCACCTGAGAGGCGTAATTGCCGTCTTCGGACGTGCAGTAGCTCATCGTACCCTTTTTGAGCTCCGCCACGCAAGCGGCGGCATAATCGTCCATCGAGGGGTAGAGCGTGTCGTCTCCCTTTTCGAGCCGGTAGACCCAACGGATACGGTCGGTATCCCCGGGAAAGGCGTCGCCGCCGTCAAAATGATAGCCGATGCACAGATACAGCGTGCCGTCCTCCTGCTTCAGCAGAAAGGCGAGGTTCGGCGCGGCCTCGGGGTCTTGATCGTCGAAGTTGTCCGGCAGCTGCGCGCGCCACGCGGCCTTGTTGTCGCCGCGCAGTGCGTCCAGATCCGGCAGCAAAGTGCCGTCGAAGTTTTCCTGCGTCAGCGTGACGGATTCCATCGGCGCGAAGGCGGTCTCTCCGCCGTCATAAATCATCGTGACGGTGTTGACACCACCCTCACGGGAAAGGCGGAAGTAGGTGCCGCTTTCATCGGAGACATAGTAGAGGGGACGGAAATTCTTCCCGATCGTAAGCTCTGCGTTTCCCGTGACGAACACGGGATTGTAACGCGAGCCGTCGAAGGGGTCATCATTCTTCCTGCCGCGCTCGCCCCAGCCGACGGC
>DPGF01000058.1:411-554 GCA_003522105.1 Oscillibacter sp. | reverse complement strand
CAGCCCGCCGTGAGCGTCAGCGCCAGCACGAGGGCGACAACGCCGAGCCCGCGCTTTTTCTGCGCGCCGAGGACGTTCGTGATGCGCCGCTTGAGGCGCTCGACCGTCCCGCCGAAGCAGGTCGTCGCGGGCAGCGCCCGCAC
>DPGF01000058.1:0-137 GCA_003522105.1 Oscillibacter sp. | reverse complement strand
GTCGTCGCGGGCAGCGCCCGCACATGGGACTGCACGGCCGCGAGAAGCGTGCGGCTGTAGGCCGCGCGCTCGGCGCGGTCAAGTCCATCGGTCGCCGCGCTGTCGCAGGCGAGCTCGATGTCCTCGTCCGCCTGACG
>DPGF01000056.1:7828-9702 GCA_003522105.1 Oscillibacter sp. | reverse complement strand
TCGACGGTGACTTCGTAGGTGGTGCCGTTAACGGTGACATTGTACTGCTTGATCATGTTTGTTCTCTCCTAAAAATTAAATTAGATTTTTTTGATGTTCACGATGTTCATGCTGCGGGACGAGATACCGACCTCTTCCGAGAGAGCGGCAGTGATCGCGGCCACGATCTCAGGCTGCATGCCCTGCGGCTTGGGAGCCGGCGCGGGGGCGGCAGCAGGAGCGGCGGCAGCGGCGGCCGGTGCTTTCTCTTTGCCCTTGAGGATCGCGCCCATTGCCATGGTGAGGAAAATGATGCAGATCAGGCCAAAGAACACCGTGCCAATACCCATCAGGGTAACGAACAGGCTGCTGTATTCCATTTCTTCCTTTTACCTTTCAATTTGGATTATAGCAAAGCGATTGCTCAATTTGCAAGCGCGTATGCACATTTTGCGCGTTTTTAACGGCTTTTCCCTCCTGCTTTTTTTAAGAGCAGGAGGGAAAAAGAGACTTTCCTTACCCTTACTGGACGGAGAGCACATCGGCGAACGCCTGAATGGCGGTAGCCGCCTGGCCGAAGTCGCGCATCTGCTGGTCGATGCCGAGCTTGATGAAGGGGATCCCAGCGGCATCGAGCGCCTTCTTGAGGTACGGGAACTCCATCTCCTCGGGATCGCAGAACTGCTGCATGAACAGCACCAGGCCCTGCGCGCCGGACTCCTTGACCATGTTGGCCACGAACTCGCCGCGGCGGTTCTGGTTGGACTGCGGATCGTAGAGCAGGACGTCGTAGTCGATGTTGGTGAACTGATCGACGAGCGCCATCATCGGGTCGCCCTCTTCGCTCGCGTCGGTGCGGAACGCGCGGGACTCATGGGCAACATCGTCCGCCGCGATGGCGACGTTGTTATCCTTGAAGATCTTGAGCAGCGTCGGATTGTCGCAGATGATGCCGGAGGTGACGACCTTCACGCCGTTCCACTTGGCCTCGGGCAGCGCCTTGAGCTCGGCGTTGAGGGCCTCGAGCTTTTCGGTGTACTCGGCCTTATCCATGAACCAGGCAGCCTTGAGGACGGCCGAGCGCATGATCGGGTCGATGACGTCGCAGTGCTCGCTTGCGAGCTTGACGAACTCGCGGCGGGCAGCGCGGGACTTGTTGTAGACCTTGATGGCCGCAGCGATGTCCTCGCTCTTGATCTCGTGACCGGCGATCTTCTCAAGGCCTTCCTTGACAGCGTTGTACTGATCCATGCAGAACTGCTTGCCCCAGTCGGCAAAGCGGTTCTGGGGATGGGCGAGGAAGATGCAGGGCAGCTTCTCGCTCATGGCGACGCGGATGTTCTGGCTCATGGGGCGCAGCGTGTCGCAGATGGTCGGGGTGATCACGCCGTCCAGCAGATCCATCGTGCCGTCGAGCAGCATCTCGAGGTCGAGCTGGGCGATGGTGCAATAGAAGGTCGCGCAGTATTCCTTGGAGCGCTGCTCGGTCTTGTTGTTGCTGCCCCACATGCCGAACGGCATCATACCGGCGGCGTAAACCAGCTCTTCGGGGGCGTAATAAGGCATCACGCCGATGCACTTTTTGCCTGCGTCCTTATAGGCCTTGAGCTGGCCCTTGGGATTGGCGGCAACAGCGGAAAATTCATTAACGATAGCTTCGATACTCATTTTTGCACGCCTCCTTAGTCTTTCTTGTTGGCTTCCATCGCCTCGACCAAACCCTGTACACGGGTCGTGTACTGCGCTTCGTTGAAGTTGCGCGGGTCAGCCTGGTCGCCGTCGAAACCGGCGCAGGGCACGCCGAGGTCAGCGGTGAAGCGACGCTGCATTTCAGCCATGTAACCGGACCAGGGCTTGCAGGAGCGGTTGTAGTGGACGAGCACGCCGTCGACCTT
>DPGF01000056.1:7223-7500 GCA_003522105.1 Oscillibacter sp. | reverse complement strand
AGCTTCGGCCAGCAGGGGATGCCCTCGAACATGACGCGGTACTGCTCGGGGAAAGGCAGCGTGGAGGTGCCTTCCTCAATGTTCTTCTGCAGGTCCTTGGACAGGAGTTCGAAAGCGTCGGCAGCAGCTTCCTTGCCGCGGGCAGTGACGACGTCGGCCATGTGGTTGAAGAGGTCGAAGCCGCTCATCGGGGCGGGCTTGTACTGCAGGAAGTCGCAGACCTTCAGCCAGTTCTGCGCGGTGCGGTTCGCGTGCTTGCAGGCAAGCTCGAACTTCT
>DPGF01000056.1:5532-6948 GCA_003522105.1 Oscillibacter sp. | reverse complement strand
GCGGAATCGCTGACTTCCACGGTGTTGTTGTAGGGGATATCGACCATGATGAGGGGGATGTTGCACATACGGGCGATATTCTCGTACCACTTGGTCATGCAGTTGCAGATGTTGTTGCAGCAGAGGACGAAGTCCGGCTGGGGAATGCGCATCTGCTTGTAGGGCTTGATGGCCTCGCGGCGGAAGTTCTTGTAGGCGATCTCCTTCTCGGTGGTCTCGGGCAGAGCCTCGATCTCGTGGATATCGTCCAGAACCGTGTAGGGGACCTGCGTCTTGGGGTCCTTCTTGGGCTTACCGGTCTCGGGGTCGATGACGACCTTGCCGTTTTCGTCCTTGAGGGGCTTACCGCTGTTCGGGTCGATGATGAACTCGAGCGTTTCGGGGTCGAACTTGCGGCTGGCGCGCTTACCGGCGGCATAGGCCAGAGAAATACGGGCGTAACCGCAGATATCGTTGTCGAAGCCGAGATCCTCGGCAGCCTGGCACATGATCTCACCGTCGCGCTGGGCGGCGATACCGGCAGCCTGGTTCTCGGGATACATCACGTTGAGGTCAAAGGCCTCAGCAAGCTCACAGGGGAACTTGGAGCTGGACCAACCGACCAGCTTACCCTGCTTCTTCGCTTCACGGGCGTCGGCATAGACGTCATCGACGACCTTGCGCAGAGCAAGCACGCCGGGGCTGACTTGTTTAGCCATGATTGATTCCTCCTAATGCGATATAGAAAAATTTGATAACGAATGATGGGGATTATTTGTTCTTCAAAGCCTTCTGGTAGGCAAAGAGAGCCGCGCCGAGCGCACCGTTATACTGCGTGAGGGGCGTGGTGTGGATCTCGTGGCCGAGCTGCTCCTGAAGGGCTTTCACGATGCCGTGGTTCTGTGCGACACCGCCGGTCATCACCACGTCGTCGCGCACACCGATGCGGTGGCAGAGGCCGGAAACGCGGCCCGCGACGGACTTGTGGATGCCGTGGATAATGTCGCACTTGTTTGTGCCCATGGCGAGCTGCGAGATGACCTCGCTCTCGGCAAAGACCGTGCAGGTCGAGCTGATACCGACCTCCTTGGTCGACTTGTCGCCAAGGTCGCCCAGTTCTTCGACCTTCACCTCAAGTACGCGGGCCATGACATCGAGGAAGCGGCCGGTACCGGCTGCGCACTTGTCGTTCATGACGAAATTTTTCATCATGCCGTTCTCGATCTCGATGACCTTCACGTCCTGCCCGCCGATATCGACGACCGTGCGCACGTTCGGGAACAGGAACGCCGCGCCCTTGGCGTGGCAGGAAAGCTCGCTCATCTGCATGTCGGCAAGGCCGTCAAGGCTGTTGCGCCCGTAGCCCGTGGCAAGGACGAAGTCCATCTGCTCGCGCGTCATGCCCGCGTTTTCCAACACCTGAGCGATCGCGCGGGA
>DPGF01000056.1:2822-5198 GCA_003522105.1 Oscillibacter sp. | reverse complement strand
CGCGGCAGAAGCATCTGATGGACCGGGCAGATGCTCTCGGGGTTCTGATAGCAGGCGTTGGCGAAGGCCTGGATGTAGGGACGGATGTCGTTCATGTCGACGATCTCGTCGGTCAGGCCTGCCTTGGCGCAGAACTTCGGGCTGGACTTCTTGGCGTAGTCCTGGATCAGCGCGTTCATCTTGTCGATGGTGGGCTGCAGATCCTCGCCGGCCTTCTCTTCCTTCACGAGACGGCGGGCATACATGGCGGCCGCAGCGGTCTCGCCGTGCATGACGTAGATCTCGGTGGTGGCGGTGCCGATGGAGAAGGCGTTGTTGTCGTTGCCCTGCGGGCCGCCGAGGACGTAGTGCGCCGCGGCGGTGCCCTTGCGGAGCGTGATCTCCATCATCGGCAGCTTGCTGGACTGGATGGAGTAGATGAGGCTCTGGCCGAGGCCGAGGAGCTCAGCGCGCTCAGCGTCGTTGCCGACGTCGATACCGGTGGTATCCTGGACCCACAGCATCGGGATGCGGTCACGCGCGCAGAGGGTGACAAACTCGTTCATCTTGATGAGGCCCTGACGGTACAGCTTGCCGCCCACGCCCATCGCCTGGCCGTAAGTCGCCATCTTGTACTCGGGGTAGTTCATCAGCATGCCCTGATAGTTGGCGACAACGCCGACGAGCAGACCGTCGATCTTGGCAAGACCGGTGATCATCTCGGGGCCGTAGCCGTGCTTGTACTCCATGAACTCGGAGCCATCGAACAGACGCGCGAGAACCTCGACCATGTCGTAGGAGCGCTTCTGGTTGAAGGGAACAATGCTGTAGAGGTCGTTGGCGTCGAAGAGAGGCTCCTTCGGGTCGTCAACGCGGAAGAACTCGGGATCGTAAGCGGGCAGCATGTCCATATACTTACGGATACCGGCGAGCACGCCCTCTTCATCGGCGTAAACCTCGCGGAAGAAACCGGTCTCGCCATAGTGGATGGCGACGGTACCGGGGATGTCGCTCTTGAGGTTCTTCTGCGCCTTGATGAGCGCCTCGGCAGCTTCCTTGTCCACATAGCCCTTGGGGTTCATGCCGCCGACGATACCCGCGCCGCCGACTGCCATGTTGGCATCTTCATGCGCGATCAGGATGGTCGGGGAGATGGAGTGATAGCCGCCGCCTGCGGGGTTGGTGCCGTAGATGCCGACGATGACGGGCACGCCCATCTGGTTCAGCTCGCTGTTGCGATAGAACGGGGTGCCGCCGCCGCGGCGGTTGGGGTAAACCTTCTCCTGCTCGTCGAGCTTAACGCCGGAGCAGTTGAGAACGTAAACGAGAGGGATGCGCAGGCGCTTGGCCGTGTCGCTGCCGCGCAGCAGGCTGTCGGCCTGACCGGGGACCCATGCGCCGGCGAGCTTCTTGTTGTCGCTGGCGATGATGACGGCCCACTTGCCGTCGATACGGCCGAGGCCCTTGACGATGCCGACGGAGCCGTTCTTGTTGTCCTCGGGGTTGTAGAGGCTGTTGAGGGGGCACCAGGTGCCTTCGTCAACAAGCTCCATAATGCGCTGCATCGCCGTCCACTGGCCGGACTCGTTCAGGGACTCGGTGCTGCGGCCGGCTTCAAGCGCGGCCTCGCGGATCTCATGGATCTCCTGCTCCACCGCCTGGATCTCGGCGGCGTTGTCCT
The DNA here is from genome assembly GCA_003522105.1 of Oscillibacter sp. Classification (GTDB taxonomy): domain Bacteria; phylum Bacillota; class Clostridia; order Oscillospirales; family Oscillospiraceae; genus Hominicoprocola. The sequence continues at coordinate 3,538 of DPGF01000056.1, read as the reverse complement.
CATGGAACGTGCCGAGTTCCTTGCCGATCACCGGCATATTCTGGAAATAAGAGGGCATGGAATATTCGCTCATATTTTGTTCTCCTTCTTATTGAAATAACAAATTACTTATCCTTGGGAACCTTGATGAATGCCTGACCCGGGTCGATCTCCTCACGGATGAGACGGATGATCTCCGGAGAGGGTCCTTCCATCAGCTCTGCGCGGGAGACGTCGATCTCGAAGCCGGTGTTCTCCTGTACCATCTCGGGGGAGGAGAACGGATAGTAGTAGGCGAGGTACATGCGCTTGGTCTCCTCGTCGAACTTCATGATACCGAGGTCGGTAACGACCATCTGGGGACCGCGGTTGCCGGGAAGGCCTGCGCGCTCACGGCCGCCGGGGCCGTCCATCCAGCCGCAGGAGGTGATGTAGTCGACGTGATCCATGAAGCGGCGCTTCTGGTGCTGCATCATGATGATGGTGTTGCAGTAGGTGGCAATGCCGTTGGCGCCGCCGGAACCGGTGAAACGGGTGGTGGGCTGCAGGTAGTCGCCCTTGCCGAAGATGCAGGTGGAGTTCACGTTGCCGTACGGGTCGATCTGGGCGCCGCCGATGAAGGCAACGAGACGATCCTCGTCGTGCAGCCACTCGTTGGCCTCGAAGCCGACGAAGCGGATGTTGGGCCACTGCACGGCGCAGTGCGCCATGAAGCGGTTATCACCGACGGAACGGGG
>DPGF01000056.1:0-2458 GCA_003522105.1 Oscillibacter sp. | reverse complement strand
TAATCAGACATTTCTATTTAGCCTCCCAAACCTTAGTGTGTAGTGGAATAGCCGAGGTGCGGCTCGTTCTTCAGGCGCATCAGACGGCTGCCGCCGATCTTGTCGAGCAGCGCGGGCTGATCTTCGCAGCTGTAGACCCACTTTTCGAGGAAATCCTTGAAGGTCTCGGGGATCTTCTCGCCGCTCTTGGCAAGCTCGAAGGCCTTCTGTGCATTCTCGGCAGCGAGCTTGAGCTTCTCGTCCTCGGGAGCCTTCTCGAGCGCCTTGGCAGCCTTGACGGCAGCCTTCTCGAGCTGCTTGACGGCATCTTCGGCGTCCTGATACTTGGAGGCCTTGTCGTATTCCTTCAGGCCGGCATCGTCGTCGTCATAGTAGGCATAGCACTGAGAGGGCCATGCGCCGTAAGGAGCCTTGACGACTGCCTGCACGCACTCACCGAAGATACGGGTCTTGGTCGGGTCGCGGCGGATGAACTCGTCGGAGACGATCTCCTCGCAGGTGACGATGGTCTTACGGGCAGCGATCGCAATGTCGATGTCGTGGAACTCGTCGCCGCAGATGATGCAGGTGCCGTCCGGAGAGGCCTGCTGGACGTGGATGATCGCGGTGTCGATTCTGGGAACGGGCACGGCGACGACCTTCTGGCCGGGAACCATGGGGTTCTCGATCTCAGCGCACTTGAGATCCTCGATCTTGGGCATGGTCTTGCGCTTTTCTTCGCTGATGCCCCAGAACTTCATGAGGCCGCTGCCCTGCATCAGGCGCACCGGCAGGAACGGAAGACCGAGAGAGGAAGCGTGCAGCATGAGCATCAGCACGTCCTGGGAATAGTCTTCATAGGTGAGCTTGCCCTGCTCGATGGCAGCACGGAAACGACGGGAAACGTTGGTGTAGCCGGAGTTAGCGGTGTAGCAGTTGATGTAGGCAGCCACACGGCCCTCGCCGATGAGCATATCGACTTCGCCGCCGCCGGGGCCGGCATAAACGATGAAGTCCTTCTGACCCTGACGCAGGATCTCGCTGACCGTGGCGTACGGTTTGCGGTTGGTGGTGAAGCCGCCGATCGCAAGAGTATCGCCATTCTCGACGTACTTTGCAACGGCATCGTGCAGTGACATGACCTTATTCAAGATAAAACCCTCCCTGATTTTGATAAACATTTTTATTGCCAAAGAGCTCTTTCCGCTTGCATGGATTCCGTCAAAAATCCGCTGAAAGATGCTCATACAGGCTTCAGTGTAAATTATAGAGGAACTTCCTCGCAAAATCAATGAAAACCCGCATGGAAAGTGAAAAAAAACTGAACAAATTTTGTTCTCGCTTTTTGTCGTTTCCGTGTAGTCATTTTTGTCTTCTTCTCCCAAATCTCCAAATCTTGCAAGAATTCTTGCAAGATTCCAGCTCATTAGCGCAAAAAAGCACCGGAGGGGCTCCCCTCCGGCGCTTTCATTTGCCATTCTGTCATTTGCCGCGCCGCATCGCGTCGTAGCGCTGCATCAGCACGGCCATCTGCTCGCGCGTCAAAAAGCTGCGGTACTGTTTGTTCCCCGCCTCATCGCCCGCGATCAGGCCGTTTTTCTCCGCCCAGGCGCGCGCCTCCGCGCTCCAGGACGCCGGCGTCTGCTGCGCCAGTCTTTTCAGGTAGTTTTCCATCATCGCGTCAAACTGCTGCTGCGTCATCTCTTCCTCCTCATAGCGCGGCATGGGCGGCGGATAGCGCTTCGCGCGGATCATCGCGCTCGTGTACGTGGCGCCCGCATCCCACTGAAAATGCGGTCGGTCGGGAAAGCTCCCCCAGTCTCCTCCCCAGGAAAATCCGAGCATTTTCCCAATCTCTCCGACCCCTATAAAGAACGCAGGATCGTCGTACTCGTGCCCCGCCTCATTTTTGCAGATATCAAAGGCCAATCCTGCATGCTCGGCGTGGAACGACGGCGTCACCGCTCCTTTGGCCGCGTAGCCCTTCTCGGCGAGCATCCGCTGATACTCCGCATCGCGCACCGTCTCCGTCACTAGAACGCTCAACCCCTCGCGCTCAGCGAGCATAAGCAACGCCCGGCAGTTCTCCGCCACGTCCGCGCGCAGGTCGCTGATGCTTCTGCTGTGGCGCATTTACGTTTCCTCCTGCGCGTTTTTGCCGTTCTGCGTGCCGAAATAAAACGCGATCACCATGAGATACGCCGTGTTGAACTCCTGCGTCACCTTTGCCTGCACCGTCAGCACACAGAACGTGATCGTCAGGCACAGCGTCACGATGCTCTTCACGCTCAAAAGATTCGCCAGTCTCTTTTTCAAAAGCTCCATGCTCTCACCCCTCGCAGTCCGGCCCGCGGCACACCGTTTCGTACGTCACGCCGCCGGCCGTGTTTTCCGCCTTAGCTTTGGCGTAGTAGCAGGCGGCGCTCGTCCCGTAAGCGCCCCACGCCGCCGTCACCATCGTCGCGATCCATGGGAGCGT
>DPGF01000007.1:2152-7763 GCA_003522105.1 Oscillibacter sp. | reverse complement strand
AAGGTTATGGAGATCATGCAGATCGCCAGAGAGCCAGCTTCCCTGGAGACACCTATCGGTGAGGAAGAGGACAGCCACCTTGGCGATTTTATAGCGGACGACGTTACCCCTGCGCCCGCGGACGTTGCGGCTTTTACGCTGCTTAAAGAACAGCTTATGGAAGTGCTGGATTCCCTTACCCCGAGGGAGAAGAAGGTGCTTAGGTTGCGCTTTGGCTTGGACGACGGCAAGGCAAGAACGCTTGAAGAAGTGGGCAAGGAATTTAACGTTACGCGTGAGCGCATACGCCAGATAGAGGCGAAGGCGCTGAGAAAGCTGAGGCATCCTTCCCGCAGCAAGAAACTGAAGGATTTCCTTGATTAAGTGAATAAGGGACTGCGCCGGTAAATACTGCCGGCGCGGTTTTTATAGGGAGAAGAAATGGAAAAGATATACTTTGCAAAGGTTAAACCGGGCGGACGCATACCGTCAAAACGTGATGAGGATGCGGGGTATGACATATACGGGCTGATAGACGAAGCATATATTGTGCTTGCCCCGCATGAAACGCGCGCCATACCCACGGGCATAGCATCGGCATGCCCGAAAGAATATTATTTTCAGATACACGAGCGCGGCTCAACGGGCACAAAGGGTATAGGGCAGCGCTGCGGCGTGATAGACAGCGGATACCGCGGGGAATGGTTCCTACCCATAACCAATTTGAATACGAAGCCGCTGTGCCTGAAAGCACTGGGGACGGAACTGCCGAAGAGTATTATTGACGGCGAGTATATTATTTACGACCTCACGAAAGCGCTGGCGCAGGCGGTGCTGCTTCCCGTGCCGAGGACGCAAGTGCATGAACTGAGCTACGAAGAACTGTGCAACATGAAGTCCGAACGGATGGACGGCAAAATGGGCAGCAGTGAAAAATAAGCACGGAAAAGGGCTGAAGAGAATAATATATATTATTTGTTGACACAAGGCGGCGATGATGCTATAATAACCAAGTCACCAATAGGGGCATGATGTAATGGTAACATAGCGGTCTCCAAAACCGTTCTTGAGAGTTCGAGTCTTTCTGCCCCTGCCATAAAAAATACTTTACAAATTGGCTTGTAAATGTTATAATGAACTTGTTCTTTGTCAGAACGTAGAGGTAAGTAAATGGCCAGGTAGTTCAGCTGGTTAGAACGCCGGCCTGTCACGCCGGAGGTCGAGGGTTCGAACCCCTTCCTGGTCGCCATTTGCTGCTGTAGCTCAGTCGGTAGAGCGCATCCTTGGTAAGGATGAGGTCGGCAGTTCGAATCTGCCCAGCAGCTCCAAAAAGCATCGAAAACTTCGGCTTTCGGTGCTTTTTTGTTGCAAAAACGCTGAAAATGGTGTGGGTCAAAATGTGGGTCAACCGCCTGACCCACACCGTGACCCACACGCGAAAATGTGCGGATAGGTTCAAAGAGTACCGGAGAGGATGTTTTGCCCCCTCTCCGGTATTTCGCATCCTTTTTCTGCTTACATCACTTGCGCCATGAAGCTGCCCATCGTTTGTGCGGCTTCGTCCTGCTTCTGCCTCGTAGCGTGGGTGTAGGTGCGGAGTGTGAATCCAGCGTCATAGTGGCCGAGCATACTGCTGACGGTTTTGACGTCCACCCCATTTTGCAGTGCCAGCGTTGCGAAGGTGTGTCTGAGGTCGTGAAATCTGATGTGCGGCAGTCCGGCGTCTTTCAGGATTTTCTTGTGCAGATTTACGACGGAGTCTGGGTAGTACATCTCGCCGGTTGCCGGCGAGGGGAACATGTAGGGATTCTCAGGATGCTTGCCATGTTCCGCTATCAGCAGATCGACAGCCTCCTGTGGAATACTGACTTTTCTGACCGAAGTCTCCGTTTTGGGACGGGAGAGCGTCAGCTCACCATTGGGATTTTTGACATATTGCTTGCTGACGTATATGGTGCGGTTCTGAATGTCGAGGTCAGACCAGAGAAGCGCGGTTAACTCGCCCTTGCGCAATCCGCTGACCAGCTCCAGATAAAACATGGGAAGGAGTCCGCGGGCATTTGCTGCATTGAGGTATTCTTTGATATGTTCCGGTTGGAGGATCTGCATTTCGAACTTCTGAATTTTGGGAGCGATGCAGTCTTCAGTTGGATTGCGCGGAATCAGGCGCTCTTTGACTGCCCGCTCGAAGGCATTGTGCAGCATCAGGTGAAGGCTTCGCACGGTCGTGCTGCTCAGTCCCGGATTTCCATGACCGCTCTTGCGGTCGATGCGTCCGTTTTCCATCAGATCCTTGTAGAGCTTTTGTAAGTCATGGGAAGTCAACTTTGTCAGTTTGATGCTGCCGATGCGTGGGATCGTGTATTGTTCGACCATCAGTTGATAGCGATTTGCTGTTGAGATGCGGATATTCGGTTTTGCGTAGATCTCATACCAGCTGCGCAGCCAGATTGCTACTGTGTACTCATCCGCACGGCTGACATCGATTCCTCTGGTAGCCTCCATTGCGGCACTGAGCTTTGCCTTGCATTCCGCCTGCGTCTTACCCAGCACATTTTTGATGATGCGCTTTCCGGTTTCAGGGTGATAGCCTGCGGTGTAGCGCCCCTCCCAGCGCCCGTCTGCGCGTTTGCGGATGCTGCCCTCGCCATTTGCACGTTTTTTCGCCATTTAGTCCTCCTGTTCCGCCGGATGGCAGATGCGTTCTTCTTCCTCCCGCTCGAAGGAATAGAGCCCATCTGCCTCCAGCTCTTTCGCCATGCCCCACGCCAGCTTGAAGCCAGCCGTGAAGCTCATCAGCTTGGATTCAACCAGCAATGTGTTTTGTGCGTCCAGCAGGCGGAGCAACTTTCCGCGCCCCACGGCATCCATGTTCCGCCGCAGTTCCTCATGGGCGCTTTTAATCTGGGTGTCCAGTTCTGGATGCGACTGACGGTCGAAGCGCTTTTGCAGGGCTTTCATGTAGTCGTACATTGCGGCACCTCCTTTTTGGTAACCACAACACATACCACAACTCCGCGCGCAAAGCTACTGTTTTCCAAAATGTTTCTTTGACTATTGCGGCGCAAAAACTGAACACCTCGACCCGCTTTACATATGGAATTTCATTGAAAATCCCTGTTGCTGTTCCAACTCGTGATCATCCGGCTTGTGGCCGAGGGCGATACGCTTTTGCCGCATCTGCGCCAGCCGCTTGCGGTCGATTTGGACGCCGGTGGCAACGGGGGCCGGGGCGCTGTCCCGGAAGATATTGCCCATGTGGTAGAGCAGCCGGGTAGCAGACAGCAGAATGTTGGGCGGTGGCAAGTCCTCCTGCCGCTCCATGCGTTTCATGAAAAATTCCGCGTAGGCGTGGCCGTTATCCCGCGCCGCCACGAACCATTCGTAGGCGGTGTCTGGGTCCTTGGGAACGCCCTCACCCATGAGGGTCAGCTTGCCCAACAGGTATTGGGCGTAGGCGTTTCCATCGTTCGCGGCCTGCCGCAGGTATTCCGCCGCAGCCGAAGTGTCTTTTGACACATTTTTGCCGCTGAGATATTCCTTTCCCAGCCGGTAGGCGGCGTAGTCGTTGCCGTTGTCCGCAGAGCGTTTCAGCCAATAGATGCCCTTGGCGGAATTGTGAACGTCTGCATCGTCGGAGAGGTACAGCTTGCCGAGAGCATACTGCGCCGCGCCTAAGCCTTGCTCGGCCGCGCGTTTCAACAGTTTTTGTGCTTTGACCGTGTCGGGGATCAGCAGCCCACCGTCGCGGTACGCCGTGCCGATGATGTACTGGGCGTAGGCGTCACCGTCCTCCGCAAGCTGCTCCAACTGCTCCGCCGCTTCATCCCGTTCCTCCAACGGAAAGCTCTCATCGTTGGCCACGCTTTGCAGATCCTGACACTCGTAGTTCATGTCATAGGTGCTGATCCGCTCTCCGTCATCCTGCATTTCCTCATCCTCAAAGGAAAATTTGTTCATGCGAATATGCTCCGCCTCACGAATGACCGCGTTCTTGATCTGGCGGAACTCCTTTTGCTGAGACAGCGGTGGACGCAGCCGTTTCTTTCCCTCGGAATAGTAATCCTCCACCTGGCATTGCAGTTCCCACCACGTTTGGTAGCACGCATCCACGGTAGGCAGCCGCGCCATCTGATCGACGATCTCATCCACCAGCTTTTTCATGGGCTTGGGCAGATAGCCGTAGGTTTTCCTGCCACCGACCTGACCGAGCTGCCGCGACAGGTCCCAGATCATCTGCTCCGCCTCCGGATGGATGCAGGTCATCTCCCGCATTGCCTTCGCCAACTCCAGCATGGCTTTCCGTGCTTCCGCCACCATCTCGTCGCGAGACTTGCTTTTCTGCTCGTAGACGTGTAGCAGCTCCTGTCGGAAGATCTGGTTGGTCAGCGTGGACTTGATCTGCCGTATCCCATCTTTGGACAGGTATGCCTGATTCGGCTTTGCCGACCACGCCATCATGTGTACGTGGGGATGATTGCCCTCATTGTGGAAGGCCGCGTACCAACGGAAATTCTCCGGTGGTATCTTCATCGCCGCAGCGATATCATTGCGGTGGGTACGCAGTAATGTGCGCCATGCCTCCGCGTGGTTGTAGCCAAGCCGCTCCGCATCTTCACGGTGGAGGGAGATGATGTGCGTCCACACGTTGCCGGTGTAGTGATCCAGTTCATCCATGACTCTGCTCAGATCCACGTTGTCATTGTCACCGAAGAGACCGTGTTCCCCCAGCCGTTCCGCCCTCGGACGCAGCGCGATGTACTTGGCGTAACCTTCCATACCCTGTACCCGATCCCAATTCGATTCTAACGCCAGCGTGATGAGCGCGGACGCCGTCGCTTTTGTTGGGTGTGAGAGGTAGTCTTCGTACTCCATCAACTCTTTTGCGTCAGGGAAATCCTTCACCAGTTTTGCGATGAGCTGCGTCTGCTTTTGGGTGGGCGGACGGTCATCCGGGATGATCTCCACCCGCTCCCGCGTCGCGATGTACTTGAGATACCCACCGACACTTTGCCCAGCGCCGCACTTGATGTACGGGCTTTTGACGATCAGCCTTGCCATGATTCGCTCTCCAGCTCACGGAGCTTTTGTTCCAGCCGCAGCTGACCGTTGGTGCGCTTGACGGCAACGATGCTCTTGGCCCGTTCCTGCCGCAGCACTTCTTCACTCACGTTGAGGCTTTGCAGGAGAATGGACATCGCCATGTCCATTTCCACCGCTTGCTTGTAGAGCAGCGACGCGATGCGATCCTCGAAGATCTTCAACCGCGCGTCGATGGCAGACTGCACCGCACGGGGCAACGTGGTGCTTTGGCCTGCGGCCAGCATATCTGCGTAGCAGTTCACCGCCTTTTCGATGAACTCGTTTTTGCTGCGGCAGTTATCTTCCTGATACCACCGCTCTATTTTTTGCTTGGTCTCCGGCTCTGGCCGGTAGGTCAAGCGATCCTTGTTATCACTCATAAAATGCCTTCTTTCTCACTAAGACGCCGTCGAAAAGTCTGTATTCATCGGCTTTTCACGGACGTCAGACGCCACTCGTGCAAAAAATCTTCCGAATAGACGCCACAATCGCCTGCACCGAAACCACCGTCAACTGCCCGCACTGCGGGCAGAAGTGATTGGGCAGAGCG
>DPGF01000007.1:0-1961 GCA_003522105.1 Oscillibacter sp. | reverse complement strand
CCTTTATCCTGCTATAAATAAAATCCTCCGATAACCGCCCAATCTGCCGAAGTTACGTCCCATACGGCGTGGGAAAGTCCTCTCCAGCGCGGTTTCAAATCACACTCGCACAAACGGCTCACGTTCGCTTTCGCAGGTGAAAGCGGGTACACACGCCACCCCAGCCCCTAACCTCGCACACAGCGGCTTACACGCCGAAACGCGGGGCATTTCGGATGGGGGTGGTATCACTACCCTCGGCGTGCGCTGCGTGGTCCGGAACCTCTGCGCGCGCAGCGGTCAGAAGAGCATTCTCTGCCATCTTTGCATGGACCGAGGGAACGTCGGAGAGAAGCAGAGAGCCTTCGGAACGGAGACGCGCACCGTGCGCGTCTCCGTTCCGAGACGCCGCGGCCCCGCAGGGTCGCGCTGCTCCACTGCTGTTTCTTGCGCTGCACCGGTAAGCTTCGCGGTTCGTTATCACTGCGACGAAGGGCAGAGAGGAAAATTTGTTAACGTGACTGTTGTGATTTTGTTTGTGGTGTGAGTTGTGGCTGCGGTGTAAGGGATTCTTCTTTGGTTACAGCGCTGCGTTTTTGGAACCGCTGTTTGCGTCGATCCATGCGAGGAACTTGTCTTTCGGAACAACGATCCGGCTGCCAATTTTGAGCGCGGGGAAGCTGTTGCTTCGTGCCAGCTCATAAGCACCGGCACGAGAGATGCCGAGCACAGCAGCAACTTCTGCAACGGAAAGCATCAGCGGCAGATCATCATAGCTTGTGTAGGTGGAATGCTTCATCATTCGCTTCCTTTCCTCATGCGCCGGGTAGCAGATCCATCGCGGACAGCTTGCGCTGAACTCGCTGCCGCTCTGCTGCGCGCTCGACCGCAGATAGTTGGCGCGCGTGAAAGATTTCTACCGCTTCACGAATTGGCCTGAGAGTATAGCGTAGGTTACCGTTCTTCTTGATGCCGGAACGCATCAGGACAGAGGTCGGCTCGGTATAGATGAGACCTTTCTCCGCGAGCGCATCGACGTACCGCATGACCGTATTCTTTGCGCGGCCAACGGCATTGCCGATGGTGGTGTAGCTCGGCCAGCACTGGTAGGTGCTGTGGTTTTCAAGGCAGCGGAGGTAAGCGTAGACTGCGATCTCGCTTGCGTCCAGTCCGAGCGAAAAGATTTCGTTCGGCATGGTGAAATAGTTTTTGTTGGGAGACTGATTCATGGGGTATCCTCCTGTTCGTTGGAATGGAAGAGCTGGATGAACTCCTTTGCGGAATGGACGATGCCCAATTCCTTGAGCTGCTGGTAGCGGATCAGGTCGCAGAGGGTGCGCAGACTGATCTCCGCGTACTCCAGCAGCTTATCGGTCACCAGCATTTGCTGGTAGGTGTCCAGTTCGGTCGGCGCATCCGGGGATTGGAAGAAAGTGAGCAGTTCCTCTGCGGTCGGGACACTGTCCGGTGCGTCATGCTGTATTTCCTGCCGGATGTAGTCAATGACCTCCCACTCAGCGTGGGAGGTCAGGAAGCGCAGAAGCTGCTGTGTGCTTTGTTCAAATGGATTCATGGTCATACACGCTCCTTGTGTTCAGGTGAGACGATCATGACTGCGGCCAACTCAGTCGGAAAATTTGTCTCTCACCTATAAGGACACTCAGAGCGCGTTTGTAAACCAGAGAACAGAAAAAATTTTCAAAAAAGCTGGGAAGCCCTGTCATGAGACAGAGCTTCCCAGCTTTTCGTGCAGCTTTTTCAGTCGCTTTGATACCGCCATTTTGGAGATGCCGTAGATCTGACTGATCTCATCCATCGTCAGCGCATCGCTGTATCGGAGGGAGAGCAGGTTTTGACCTTGCACATCCAGTTCCGCAATGGCCTTCCGCAGATTTTCAAGCTGGAGGTTCCTGAGCGCCGCATCCTCCACGGGTCGCCTGACGCAATCCGAACCGGGCGGCACCGTTTCAAACTCACTTTTA
>DPGF01000092.1 GCA_003522105.1 Oscillibacter sp. | reverse complement strand
TCAACGATCACGCCGGCCTTTTCAAGGGTCGCGATGCTGTTGTTGTACCACGCACCGGCCTTGACGTCGGTGAAGCTGCTCTTGGTCGTGAAATACTCATCGCGTGTCTTGTCAGAGAGCAGGCGGAAGAGAATGGCCGAGACCTCGGCACGGGTGATGCTGCCGTTCGGGCGCACCGTGCCGTCGGGATAGCCCATGACGTAGGCGTAGTGATCGCCCGTGTTCAGCGTGGGCTTGCTGGTACTTGACGCGGAGGGACGGGAGGCGCGGGTGTAGTAGAAGATGATCTCATTCGTGCCGGTGCCGATGGTGATGGATTTCACGCTGTCGCCATAGACGCGGTAACCGCTGATACGGATCGCTTCTTCCTCCACGACGGCGTTGAAGGTCTGACCGTTGACCCTCTTGTCATTCGCGACCTGCTTCGTCGTATTCTTGAGATAGTAGTGGACGGTATAGCTCAGGTCAGTGCGGGCCGTCCACTGGGCAGCATAGGTGACGGAATCAGTCACGGTATCAGTAACTGCGGGCTTCCAACCGGTGAAGTCGTAGCCATCGCGGGTCGGGGTACCCTTGAAAGCAGGGGTAGTGGTGCCGGACAGGAGGTTGTCATACACCTGATCGGCAAAGACCTCCTCACCGTCCACGCCGTCGGTATAAGTAACGGTGTACTTTTCTTCCTCGTCGTCAGGGGTGCCGTTGTGGTTCTTGTCTTCCTTCCACTGGGCAGTGTAGGTGGCATTCTCAGTTACCTTCTCGGCAACCTCGGGATTCCAACCGGCAAAGACGTAGTCTGTGCGGGTCGGGGTACCGTTGAACGCAGGGGTATCGATGCCGGACAGGAGGTCTCTATACACCTGATCGGCAAAGACTTCCTCGTTTTCCACACCGTCAGTGTAAGTCACGGTGTACTTAGGAGTCACGCACAGGACATAGTGCTTGGCAGGAGCGTTCACCGCAGTCCACGCGCCATCTTCCCATTTCAGGTTGATAATGATCTGCTCTTTACTGGTTTTGCTGGCATCGGAAATGTGCGTACCCTGCGCAACGTCCAACTCGGTATTAAACTTCTCCACATATTCGTTGAAGGAATCGATCTTCACTTCGCAGTTGTATCCGCTATGTACAATGCTGAACGTGCCGTCGATCAAACCGAAGGTCTTGCTGCCGTGGCCGGATTCGTCGTTGGTGCAGATGATCTGTACCGCATTGTCGCCCAGCAGCTTCTTGACTTCTTCCTTGCTGGGCTCCGTGGGCGTGGCGTCGCATTTAACGTGAATCTCAGTGGCAGAAATCAGCCTTTCCGACGCCGTCCACCTCTGCAAATTCTCGTTCCAATCCAGATAATAGACAACACGGGAAATTTCACCTTTCGGATTCGTGCGGATATTACCGGGATGATCCTTACTATAAAAATCAGCAAAATACTTATTCAGATTAATTTCAATTGCGCAACGCCACTTACCACTTTCACTCTTCTTTTTATCACTTACACTGTAATAGCCGTTCTTCAGACCATAGCTGTCATTGTGGTCAATGGTAGTCTCACAAATGAACTTAACAACCATCTTATCCGCGCTAAAGACAAAGTTCTTGCCCAATTCTGGATCAGCGGGTGTTGCATCACATACAACATTAAAGACGATAGGAGTGTTAGTCGGAGCGACCCACTTTGTACCATCGTAAGCCAGTGTGATGGATTTCGGGGTAGTATCAGTAGTGGAAAGGGAGTGGCCAGAAATTGTTTTATTGTACTCATCCACATACTTCGCTGCATTCACCGTGACCGTGCAAGTGTACGGGCTGGCGCTGCCCTGAACGTCACCAACGGTAAACGAACCGTCCAGCAGGGGATATGTCTGATCAGCGTGGTCAACACTGGAGTTGATGCAGTCAACTGTCACCACGTTTGCACCCAACAGGTTTTTGACGTTATCTCCGCTGGGCTTGCTGGGCTTAGCGGGGGTGGGATTTGGATTTTTCGCTACGAGATAAATCGTAGTGCCCTTGTTGCAGGCGGTCGTACCGCTCTTGTTAAGCGACCACGTTGTGGGATTTGCGTTGGATTCTTTCGACCAACCGACGATCTGGTAACCGCTGTTGACACTTGCACGATCAGCTGCTGCCTTGATGTCACTGATAGCGATTGTGTGATTATTATATGCCGTGTCGCTGTGCGGCGTCGAATACTGGCAAACAAACTGCGTCTTTTCAGAAGAACCGTAATTGTAGCCAATTCTGAATTCGTCCCCCACATACAGGACAGTGAAGGTAACATCGATCTTATGTCCTGTATCCAGCTTCGCCAGTGCGTTGAGCGGCAGCAAACTGAAAACCATGATAAATGATAACAATGCTGCGAAAAAGCGTTTTTTCATACTTATCCTCCAAATACATAAAAATATCTATGTGAAGCCCGCCTGTGGCGGAACGTGCTTTATCTGCCGTGAATGCGCTTCGTGCGGGCGGTTTTCATATCCGCTGCATGTCCGCCTTTCCTTCGGCTGCGGAGGATTCTGCGGACTCTGCGAGGATTTCCTCGTACCGCACATTTTTCTGCTTTCCCTTTCCGGCACAGATGGGGCAGCCGCACCGCTGCGACCCCGCGCGGGAATAGACGACCGCCTTCCAGGTGTGCCCCAAGGGGCACTGCCACCAGACCTTGCGGTTGCTGCCCGCCGTCACCATCTCCGGCGTCAGGCCGCCGTTGAGCGTCGGGTGCCACTGTCTGGCAATGAGCGGCTGAACGGTCGCAAGATCGTTGAACCCCGGCAGAACCTTCCGGTTCGTGCAGTAGGGACAGCCGCTGCCGCGCTGCACGCGCTGGGCGATCACGGCGCGGTAGGAATGGCCTTTTTCGCACCGCCACCACACCTTGCGGTTGCTGGCGGGCGTGACCGACTCCGGCGTCAGCGCGCCGTTTTTCGCCGCGTCCCATTCTCCGGCCAACGCCGGATAGAGCGATGCAAGGTCGTTGAATCCCTTCTGCACCTCTTTCCCGCCACAGATGGGGCAGCCCGTTTTCTGATTGGCCCGCGAAGCGACGGAGGCTCGCCATGAGTGTCCCCTCGCGCACTTCCACCATACCTTACGCCGTGTTCCGGCGGTGACCTGCTGCGGCGTCAGCGGAGCGTTCTTTTCCGCATCCCATTGGCGCGCCAGCTCCGGTGAAGCATCCGCCAGCGAATTTTCGCCCGCTACCACGAGCCTGTCGGCACAGACGGGGCAGCCGCAGCCGGACACGCGGGAGCGGATCTGCGCCCGCCAGGAGTGTCCCTTTTCACACCGCCACCACACAAGGCGTTGGCTCCCCGCAGAAAAGTCCGACGGCTTTCGCGGCGCATTTTTTTGCAGATCCCACTGCGCAGCCAGTTCGGGATAGAGCGACATAAGATCATTGCCCTGTCCGACCTTCTTGCCCGCACAGTAGGGGCAGCCGGAACCATTGGTCCGCGCGTAGATCGCCGCCTGCCACTTATGTCCCTGTTCGCAGCGCCACCACACCCGCTCGTGGCTTCCATAGGACACGGACTCGGGCGTCAGCGGCAGGTTCCGCTCCGCGTCCCATTCGTCCAGCAGACGCGTATGCCCATACCGGCGGCAGAAGAGATCCAGGCTCTGTCCCATATCCGTCACCCCTGATCACACGATTATGCCTGTCACCACATAATTTCTCTTATGTGGTAAAGGGGACCGACGGCAAAACACTCCGCCCCCTATATACAGAAAGATTAGCACATCTAAAGCGTTTTTTCAAGAGAAAAACAGCAATTCGAAAGGCGAACTATCCAATACCCGGTACCGACAACAAAACATTGCCGTATTTGTGCGCGACAAAAAGGCCAATGAAAATTGAAAATTTCATTGGCCTGCCCTTTTATGTTCAACACACCGTATTTTTAGACAGATGCGGTGTGTTTTTCGTTTTTCTGGGGACGATACCGGCTTGTCCTTACCACATAAGAGAAATTATGTGGTGCTATGCCAACAGCCGCAATCGCTCCAGCTGCCGCCGGTGCTCCTGACCGGTGGACATGATGTAGATGCGCGTGGTATTGATACTGCTGTGCCCCAGGACGTCCGCCAGCTTGGCGATGTCCTTTTCCAGATCGTAGAACGTCCGGGCGAAGAGTTTGCGCAGATTGTGCGGAAACACTTTGCCCGGATCAACTTTTGCCCGCGCGCAGAGCCGTTTCATCGCAGCCCAGATGTTGCTTCGGTCCAAAGGCCGTCCCGAGCGGGTGCGGAAGATGACGCCGCCGCTGACGCCCGTGTCCCGCGCATAGCGCAGCAGGAGCGTTTTGAGCCTGCCAGGGAGCAGAATTTTCCGGTTTTTGTTCTTGCAGGCCACGCTGACCTCACCCCTGCGCACGGCCTCCACCGTGAAGTACCGCAGCTCCGAGACGCGGATGCCGGTGGCGCAGATGGTCTGCATCAGAAGCCACATCCGCCGGTTTCCCTCCGCGGCCCGCAGAAGGCGCAGGTATTCCGCACGGCTCAGCTCCCGCTCCGAGCGCTGATAGATCTCCCGCTGCATGCGGCACAGCCGCACGCGGCAGTCCGTCAGGCCGCGGAACGCAAGAAAGCTGTTCACCGCCGCCAGCATGGAATTCACGGACCGCAGCGCGTAGCCGCGCGCGAGCAGATGTCGCTTGTAGGCGATCGTCCACTCTCTCGTGACGCCCTGCCCGCCGAGCCAGCGCAGAAAGCACTGCACATCGCGGACGTATTTTGCGATAGTAACGCCGCTTTTTTCTTCTTCGGCCAAGTATTTGGCAAAGGCGTCGATCTCCCGTGTGATGGAGAAAGCTTCGTTCATGTTATATCCCCTCTCTGTTAAAAAGGCAGTCGGCCCGCCAAACGGACCAACTGCCTTTATTTTACTTGCTTCCGCCGGTTCGGGGAAGAGGGGATGCGCAGAATGGGATGAAGGTAATGAAATCAAAATCAGTTTTAAAAATTCAAACCCGCTGGCAATGTGTGCGCAAAATTCTGTGTTCAGAATACGCGTTGTGTTTTAAACACTCGCTTTATCAGTCCCGCTATCGGAGATATTCCGCTGAATAAGCTCACCACCTGTGATTTGCAAAAGCTCTACAATGACCTGCAGAGCAATGGCAGGTTGAGAAAGGTTCAGAAAAAGAAGAAGCCGGGATTAAGCAACTCCACCGTGCGGGGCATTCACATGATGCTGCACAATGCTCTGGACCGAGCGGTAAAGGAAAAACTCATTCTCAGCAATCCCACAGAGAATTGTATTGTCCCTAAGATTGAAAAGCAAGAAATGAAGATACTCCACCCTGACCATATCCGTGCATATCTGGATGCTGCCAAACAGTGAGGTGTCCTCCCTATGTTCTATCTGGAATTGATTAGCGGTTTGAGAAAAGGCGAATTGGTGGCATTGCAATGGAGCGACCTTGATGAAGCCAACTGCACCATCTCCGTCAGCAAACAAGCCAGTTGGGACACGGATGGAACGCTTATCCTAAGCCAGCCCAAAACTGGGAACTCCATCCGCGAGGTATCTATCCCGCAGGACGCCGTGGAACTGCTGAAACAGGAACACACCAAGCATCCCGATAATCCGTGGATGTTCCCGTCCAGCAGAACAGGCGAGATGTATCATCCCGACTCGGTAGTAAACCTCCACAAAAAAATTCTCAAGGACGCAGGACTGGAGCACATACGCTTTCATGACCTTCGACACACCTACGCCGTTAACAGTCTAAAGTCCGGCGATGACATCAAAACTGTACAGGAAAACCTTGGACACCAAACGGCGGCATTCACGCTTGATGTATATGCCCATGCCACAAACAGCATGAAGCATGAAAGCGCAAACAGAATGGACCAATACATCCACAATGTGACCAAGCCGTAAAGGGTATAAATAAGGGTCAAAGAATCGCAGAAAAGAAAAAATCCTTGAAAACAAAAGGTTTTCAAGGATAAACGATGGTGCGCGAGGCGGGACTTGAATTCGCAGAGGCGTGTAAAATGCTGTAAAGCCGTGTCAGAAAAGTCTTGTATTTTCAAGGCTTTTCTGATTTCAGTGTAAAATGCTGTAAAACGATGTAAAAGCTGTAAGGGGAAAACTTAGGGGAAAAACAGATGCTTATAGCGCCATATACATTGGCTTGCACCCATCTAAGTAACGGTACTGTTCCGGCTTCATAAACTCCTCAAAATCGCCGAATAAATTGCGCTTATAAAAGTGAACCGCATCTGGCACAGAGTAAAGCACAATGTGTGTTGCGCCGAGGTACGATTCTGTGATTTCTCTTATTTCCTTAATTAGAAAGCTCAAAAACGCATCACTGACAAAATAGCGCTCTTCCGGATCATCAGAGCCAGAAAGTTCAATATCCTGATACTTTTCGGAAACAGCAAAATAGTCTATCTTTATGGAAGGAATGAGTTCGACCAATTTTGCATCATCCAAATTGATCCCCGAACAGCACAGCGCCGCCAAACCGATAACATCACCATTTTCTTGATTGCAAAAAGCGTAGCAAACATTCCGCGGATCCGACGCTGCATCCTCTCGAAAATATCTGTCAATCTCTGGGCTTCCGCTGGTAAAACCAGAAAATATGGAAGCCGATTCCTCCGAAACGACTTCCATACAACAGTTATTCAAGTCAATCTTGATCTCATCCATTTATTTTACTTCCTCTTGACAGTAGTCTTGCCAAAATTAGGAATATTCTTTGCTGCTCGAGCCATTGCACGCTCAAAGGCATTGGATTCAGAAGACGCTTTTAAGAACTTTTCTTTTTTCTCAGGAGCAACTTCAAAACCAAGATTAACTTTTCTGGACATTACAGCCATCTTAATAAAGCTCCTTTCTGACACAGTCCACCTCCCATCACATGGCGGGTGGTACCTTTTTGAGTACATTCATAATACCATCCGCAAACGTCAAAAATCAACAAGAACTTGTAAACAAATTAGATTATTGTCTATTGTGTTCAATAGTATGCGCAGCGGTACAAAATATTGCACAAAGGTGTCCATTATGTGAAGTTCTTCAATTAAATCCTGAAATTTTGGAAAATAATAAAAGCAAGGGTTTGTTCGCCTATCAACAACAGCTCGCCTCGATCTCAAATCGAAACGAGCTTCACTGCTCGGATTTCAAATCGACGCAGTGTCCGCCTGATCTGGACGGCCGCAAGGGTCTCATTTGAAATGAGACCCTTAAACCGAAAGGCTCGGATTTCAAATCCGACCTTTAAGACATCCTCACAATATATGCAGCAAGAGCGGAGGAATCGCCCTCCGCTCTTCTATTATCCCTCTCTTTGCCCCTCAGACGCCGCAGGAGCGCTTCCGTCGCGCTCTATGGCTTCGTGTCTATGGCTCGGTTGATAAAGCCGTTCACGCTCTCGCTGTGGGCTTCTGCGTGGGCTCAACAATCAAAGCATTCCGGCCTGATTTCTTCCCGCGCGTTATCGTGTAAAGTAATTCCGAAAATCACTCTGCATTCTGCTTTTCTCCAATGCAGTCGAGAACATAATCTCGCAAAACTGCGTTCGATGTCTTCCCGATCTCTGCGCAATACGCCTTAAATCTTTCCGCCTGGTCTTTCTTTACGCGGCAGCCCAGCGTCGTCATATTTTCCGCATCCCATTTCGCATTTGCTTTTTTCCTCGATTCCGTTACCGCCATTCTATCCCCCCTTTCCAGTTGACAGTATTATATCACTTCACAAATACTATTAACAGTACCGCATTGCACAATTATGTACTGTTAATATTGTTTATCTCGTCTATTGATTAGTACTGTTAATAGTGTATAATAGAAGCATAGCAAGAACCAAGAGATCGAGCGAAGGTCGATAGCCGACGCGACACCGTAAGAGCTGGAACGGAGAAGATTGATAGAAACTCCCAAAGGGATAGATACTCAGAGCCACCAGCCGCCGATCTCACCCACAACTTAAGGAGGATAAAACAATGAGCATCAATGAAATGGACAGCAAGATCAAGGAGCTGCGCGAGCTTCGCCGCATGGCCGACGAGCTGGCCGCGGAAATGGAGGCCATTCAGGACAGCATCAAGGCCCACATGGACACCGAGGGCATGGACACCATCAATGGCACAGATTGGAAGGTAACCTATAAGGCCGTGACTTCTTCTCGCTTGGACACCAACGCATTGAAAAAGGCTCTTCCCGATCTGGCGCAGCAGTTCACCAAAACCACCACCGCGCGCCGCTTCTGCGTTGCATGATGGAGACCATCGTAGCTATCGCCGGAGCAATTCAACTCGCAAACTGGCTTATGTTCCTGATTGAAGCAATAGAAAAGCCCCCTGCGCCCAAGCCGTCCAAAGCAAAGCGCAGAGAGCCCTAACCACCAACCACCATAGCGGCGGTCGGTAGATCCATTATACCGGCCGCCCATCAAGAAAACAAGGAGAAATTATGAATACAACAGATGAGATCATTTCCATAATTCACCGATCCAGCGGCTACAAACGTCTTTATATGGAGGCTGTCATCTGTACGATGGTCGGAGCCGTTATGCCTTGTACCGCCAGCCGCGGCGATATGAAGCGAGCAATTCGTTTAGGCCGCATCTTACAGCACAACGCCGAAATCCAGGCTGACCGGGACAACTATCAAATCGTCGAAAATACGATCACCTTCATTCGCCGTGAATGGCTGCGCAAAGGTAACTGCTCGATCAAATCTTCCTCTCCGAAGGAGGAGGCTTAATGATGCATACGGAAAAATTTGATATTAGTACCAACGAAAAAAGGCTGCTGCACATGATTAAAGGCTCAAAGGACCCGAAAACCGCCGCGGATGTAGCTATTGACGTAATTCGTGCCTTCTTAGCCCCTACCACGGTGGAAGACCGCGCATTCCTCGAAGCCATTCAGGATGAAGAAAAGCGGAGAGCGGTCATCGAACTGCTGAAAGGTGCAAAAAAATGAAGATTTTATTTTGCATTTGCACGGCATTATCCATGTTCTTTAGCGTGTGGGCCGTTATCGGGCAAATCAAACTGCACAAAATGAGAGACAGGTTAAATGAGCTTGAGTGCTGTCAATATCCCCAGCAGAAGAGAACCGCCAGCGAAGAGCATCGATGCAAAGGATATTCATTTGTTGACAATAGCATGGTGTTCCATTTTTGCATTTTCTTCACGGATATATTTTTGTTCGCGGCGCTTCTCATCATGCTCTGCATTTAGCTTCGCGTAATAACCCCCTATGAACAATAATAAGTGAAATAACTTGAACGGAGGATAAAAAGATGAATGACAAACAGCGAGAAGAATATTTGGTCATGCCAGACGCGCAGAAAAAGGAGTTTTTGCGAAAAGAGGTAGAACGGATCGCCGCGCTGCCGGAATGCGAACACGACGCGGCCTTTGACGCGCTGCGTGAAGCCGTTATGCCGAAAATCACCGATCTTCCTGTGAAGGGGAGCGATCTGACCTATGGCGAGTACTGCCAAATGAAAGGTCTCGATTGGCGGACAGGAGTACCCATCCACGAATAGCTCTCTTTGATAATATGTAAAGACGCCTGCTTCTTTTAATCGGAAGCAGGCGCCTTTTGGGTTATGATGGCCAAGCAGCGCTGCTCTTTGTTACCCTACTGTCTCCCCTACCCCCGGCGGAGGCGGCAGCACCGCGGGCAGCTCTGCAACACCGCACACGCTCTCTTTGCTGTCGTCCTTCTTCTCGTCGACCCATCGGAAATTGTATTTCAGGCTGAATTCCGCGCCCCTCTGACCGTCTCGGTCGAAGAGCCGCTCTTCGGCGTAAGCCTCGATACGAGACTTCGCGCGCGTCACCGTGTCAACGAATCCTTTCTTCGCCTGATAGTCCAGCAACGCTTGACGGCTCGTAAACCCCAGCGCCAGCGCCAGCCCCGTCACTGTCGGCGGGCGCTGATTGATAATAAACGGCTGCCCGTATTTATCGAGAATAGGTCGCCCATCGTCCCCGATGATTGGCTCGCCCTTGCAATCTTCAAAGTATCGGTCAATGACGATCTGCATCTGTTCTGCCGTTGCATATTTGGGAGGTCTCCCTATTTTCGACATGCCACACCGCCTTTTCAACTTTAATCCACCCGCCTGCTCTTTTGACCTTTCATGCCGCTTTTCTGCGGGCGATCTTGAGTTGTTCGTCCACGCGCGCGCGGTTCCAGTGCCGCATGTTCTCGGGAACACCCAGGTATTCATACATGGCCTTGCGCTGCTGCTCGTTCAGCCCCGAGCGGAACAGCATCTCCATGATCTGCATGCCGCGGCTCTTGTCGATTGCCTTTCCGTCGCGGTCTTTCAGCGTCTTGCATTCGCTCGCTGCCGCCCTGCACGCCGCAAACGTGCCGGGGTCGATCCGGTGCTTCTGCTGCGCTTCCTGCGCTTCCTGCACCCACTTTGTCGTGATGGTATAGCGCCCGTTGGCAGTCGAGGCAAGTGCGGTTTCTTCGGCGTAGGTGTTAGCGTAGCTGAGCGCCTTATCCTTCCCCTCGTCGGAGAGCATCTGAAAAGCCCCGCTGCCCGTCGCCTTTTCCTCCGCTTTGCGGTAGGTGTCGGTTCTCTGCGCTTCATAGCGGCTATATGCGCCCGCGTCGAGATCCTTTGCGCTGAATTTTGCTTCTTTCTCTTCGCTTTCCGCATACTTCCCGCGCACGCCGAGAATGTCGAGTGCCTTTTTCGGCAGAGTGTAG
This sequence comes from Oscillibacter sp., assembly GCA_003522105.1. GTDB lineage: Bacteria > Bacillota > Clostridia > Oscillospirales > Oscillospiraceae > Hominicoprocola. The sequence goes on along the minus strand of DPGF01000092.1, from coordinate 23,317 downwards.
CCGCCGTCCGCCTCAAGGCGTTTCTTGTACCGTTCCTTGAGCGAGCTTTGAATGCTCTCTCCGTTCAGCCCCATCTGCTCCATCAGCTCGCGCCGCACGTGCTCATACGTTGCATAGTCTCCCTGCTCGAGCGCGTCGTAGAGAATGCCGATAAACCGGCTTCTGTTGCCGCTGTTGGCGAGATTGTAGCTGAACTTCTCCACCTCGTACTGGAAGCCGAGGCTGCCGCTCGCCTGCGCGATGGTGCGCAGCGTCGCCATCAGGTCGCGCTTGATGTTCGCGACCGGAAGCCCGAACATCTTGCTCGCCGCCGCGATGAGGCCGAGCGCCGCTTCCTTGCGCGTTTTTTTGCCATTGCCGCCGGCGCTGTCAACGAATGTCTGTCCGGCCTTGAGCATATCGGCAAATACTTCCATGTCCGGGCGGGACACATCGTAGCCCTGCGCAAGGGAGAGAATGTCCTTTGCAAACGGGATCTGACCGATGGGATTCATGTTGTCACCGATGTTGCCGTTCAGTACGACGTTCTGAATGACTTTCCACGTGCTTTCCTCGTTGCCCTCGGCGCCCGTGAAAGCAGAAAGGAACTTCTCCCAATAATCCTTGTCGCGGTCGTCGTCGCGCAGGCCGTCGACGATGCTCTGTGCCAGCGCATTCACCACGTTCGTAACGACCAGCGCCGTCGCCGCGCGCCCAAGCGTCTTCAAAGCCTTGCTGCGCTTCGCCGGGTTCTCCTCATAGCGGAAGTTGTCATAACTGCGCATCAGCACGTTCAGGCTCATGATGGGCTCGCCCATGAAAGCCGTCGCCTGCTGCGAGAGGGTGCTCTTGCCGCGCATGATGTTGCTGCGCTGCAAGATTCCGTCCACAACCTGCGTCTGGTCGATCATGTCGGTGAATGCCTCGTTGACTGCATGATAGAATTCATTGCTGCCTGCGCGCACATCGGGCTTTTCGCGTTTCACCTGCCATTCGCAGGCGTTCCAGAGTTTCCCCCACGTCACCGCGTCTGCCTTGCCTGCCGCGGCGCCCGCGAGGTCGTTCAGCTTGTTCGTTACGCCCTCCTTGCCGTAGAAACGTTCCTGCAGCGTGTACGGGGACGAAATGTCGAAGCTTCCCACGTCCTTGCGCATGGCAGTCGGGGAATATTGCATTGCCTTTTTCCAGCCGTTCCCCTTCGTCACGCCGCCTGTCATGCCCTTTGCCATGTCCTTCGGATCAAGAGCCGCCGCCGCGCGGAAGAAGGCCGTTGGCTGCTGGACCACAACGCGGATATTCGCGCCGACCGCAGCGCCCTTGAATTTGCCGACAAATTTGCCCATCTTGCCCGTGATCGGTTCAAAGTCTTTCGTGCCGATGCCGTTTTGAATGTCGCCCATCAGCTTTTGCCAGTACTGCTGCGAGCCTTTGCCGCCCTTCTCATCGAGCAGGCCCTTGACGTTTACGCCGGTCTTGAGCCCTGCGTCGTTTCGGTACTGGTAGTTGTAGAAACGATTCAGGTCTTCCATCGTCGTAAGCCACGCCGCATAGTCGATCATGTCGGAGGCGTGCTCGGCAAAGGTGTCGAATGCGCTGTGCAGCTCCACGGCGTTGTTCGCGTTCTGCTGCACCTGCTGCGCCATGCCGATGTTTTTGATGGAGCGCACGTTGCCGCTGTCCTTTTCAAGGTTGCTGTGCACCCCTTCGCGTGCAGACTTAATGGGCCAGTAATTCCGCTCGGTGAACTTTCGGTAGCCGTAGGCCTTCATGCTCGCCTCGTTGCCGTAGTTTGCAAGCGTCGTTGCCGTCAGGCTTTGCAAGCCGTCCGCCACGCGCTTCTGCTCGTCCGTCAGCATGCCCGTGATGCGCTCGATGTCCCCATCGGTGAGGAAAATCTGCATCGTGCCGCGCGGTACCTTCGTCCTGCCGGTCTCCGCGCTCTTGATCTCCGGCTGATACACGCCGCCGCCGAGCAGATACCCGAGTGCTTGCTTTCGCTTGCTCAAAAGGTATAGCTCCATGATCTGCGGTGTCGTCAGCGTCAGTTTGCCGCCGTTGGCAACGGTGATGTCGTGCGTCTCCGCCTCCCACTTGCCGATGGCGCTGCCGCGCGCGTCGCGCAGCGCGCCTTTCAGGTCGCCGTGGATAGCCTTTCCAGCAATATCCTTGAAGCCTGCTTCGCTCAGCTCGTCGCCGAGTACCTGCTGCACCTTGCCCGCCACGTCGCGCGCCATGACCTCCTGGTGATCCTGTGCGTCTCGCAGCATGCGGTAGATGCTCTTGCCGGTCTCGCCGTAGTGGGCAAAGAATGTGTATGGGGTCTCAAGGCTGATGCTTGTATTGTTGCCGAGCTTCTTCCGGCGCGTGCGCAGGTCGTTTTTGAAGCTGTCCGCCATCTGCGTGGTCGTCTCGAATTTGCTCTTGGAGAGCACCTTGCCTGCCGTGGACACGGATTTCTCCACCGCGCGGATCGTTTTCCAGAGCGTCCCCAATTCCTCGCGCGTCAGCTCGGAAAGGCGCTTGTCTTTCATGCTGATGACCTGTTCAAGAAGACCGTCCGAGCCGTCCATGCCGAGCAGCGACGGGTCGATGACCATATCGCCGCCCTCGTCGTTCTTCAAGATGGCCTTATACTGACCCTGCAATGCGCGGAATGCCTCGGTGCGCTGCGTCGGCGTTCCGCTGCCGTCATAAACGCGCTTGCCGCTCTCGTCCACGGTGTAGGCGCTTTCCTGATTGATGCTGTTGAGCACCGCCGCGACGCTTGAGCGCATCTCTTCGGGGATATGTTTCTTATCTGTGGGGCGCAGCAGCTTCTTCGACAGGTCTTTTGCGTGCCGCGTGATCTTTGCGCGCAGCTCGCGGTTCGCCTGCTTCTCGCGCCGCGTCGCGTCCTTTTCGCGGTAGCGGTTTCGCAGCGCGTCCAGCTTCTCCGCATGCTGTGCGCGAGCTTTCTGCAAGGCTTCCTGCGTGTGGCGCAGCTTCTCCGTCTGCCGTTCGAGCTTCTTTTCCCCAGCGAGCTTTGCGTCCGCCGCGGCCTTGCGTCCTGCCGCTTTCGCCGCGTCCAGCTTCTCCGCCTGCACGTCGGCAAAGGTTTTTTTCGCCTGCGGCAGGTCAAAGAATCGCTCCATAATGTCATTCGAAATGGCGCTGACCGCCTGACCCATATAGCCCTCAAACGGGTTATACTCGCTCACGTTGTAGAGCTCATTTGCCACGTCCGCGATGCGTACGATCTGGTCGCTCACGTTGTTCTCGCGCGTCTCGCTGAAAAACTCGGGATAGTTTTCCGCCAGCTCGGAATAGACCTGATCGATGTTCGTGCGCTCGCCCTTGCCGAGATTTACCTTGCCGAAAAGCCCCCGTCGGAAGTCGGCGTAATCCGTAATTGCCGCCGCGTCCTCGGCAGAAAGCGTGATCTTCGTATCCTTGAGATACTTACGCAGCTCACCATAGGTGCGGTAGACTTCGTCATCTTTTGCGATGGCGCTCTCCGCGATGCGCTGGGCAATGGCGTCCGCGCGGCTTCTCGCCTCGGTGTAGGTCAACTCGCCGGTCTCGTCGCCGCCGCGTGCAATGTAGTTATAGAGGCTCGCAAGGTCGCCCGCGATCTCGCTGCCCTCGATCTCCGCCCCGTAGCGGCGCGTCAGCTCCTTCGCCGCCTTTTCCACGCTCTTGCTGTCGGTACGCACGCCGTCGCTGCGGCGCGTCTGGCTCTTCCAGTAGTCCACGCGCTCGCGCAAGGTCTCATTCTCGCGTTTGAGCGCCGCGATCTCCTGCGCATTCTCTGTGCCCTTGAGGGAATAGATCTGGTCGAACGCCACCTCTGCCGCAAGGTTCCGCTTGATAATGTCAGGGGAAAACGCGACCGCTCCGTCGCTCGTCTTAATGCCCTTGATATCATTCGGCTCTAAGACATTATCCCAAAACCACGAGGTCAGCGCCTCATCATCATACGCCGCGGCGCTGTCAACGATATCAGCAGGGTCAAAAAGCGCTGCGAATTCTTCGTCGCTCACGCTTTCGTAGTCCTCCAATATCCACGGTGTTTTTTCGTCGGAGATATGGCGCGCGTCGATGATTTTCTGCGTAATATCCGAAATATCCGTCAGGGTGCTTTCGTCGACCGAAAATGCTTTCGGATGATTTCCGCCGTAGGCAGAACCGTTTGCGTCAGGGTCATCAGAAAACATGGCATACCCAGCGCGGGACATTGGGTTTTTATTGTTATAGAAACGATAGGAAAGTCCCTTCTGTGCATAAAGTGCAGCGATTGCTTCATCAATGGAAATATCTTTTTTGCGGTTCTCAATAGACGCGTCGTCGAGGCCCACAATGTAGCTCTCCTCCGGTTTCATAGAATAGCGCTTGACATTCCCCTCGTTTTGGAGTACACTATTTTCAGAGGCATTTTCTGCACTTTTTACCGGCCCCATTTTGGGTGTACCGAGAGCAGGAGATGCCTTTATATTTTTATTGTCCCTCAGTGCCAACGTGTAAATGTATCCACCGCTGGCCCCAATTTCTTTTTCAACGTCCGCCACCAAGTCAAACACCTTCCCGTCAATTTGAACGGTCTTGACAAAATAGTCAAAATAGTCCGCGCTTGTATGCGTTTTTGTGTTTGGCTTGCTTCCCGTGTACTTCGAATTTTCCAAAAGGTTGAACACGTCGCCGTCTGCGCCTGCTTTTGTAAGCGCTTTTACGCCGTTGCCGCTCGCCCTCGAATCTCCATAAATAGGCTTTCGAATACTATTTTGGTCAAATTTTGCATAGTATGTATGCCCGTTCCGCTCGAACCTTGCAGTCTTACCGCGGTACTCATTCTTGAGATCGTCAAGGTACTTTGCCCTTCGGTCGGCCCACGTTAAGGCCATCGTACCACCGCTGGTTTCGTAGACCTCAATGCCGTCTTTGTTCTTCCCCTTCAAGTCGAAGCGCACGCCGCCCTCTGTGGCGGCATTTTTGCTGTTCTGCGCCGCCGCTTCAAACGCCTGCTGTAAAAGCCCCTCCGCTGTCTGTGCCTGCTGTTTCGCCTTGCCGGTCAGCTTGCCCACGATCTCGCGGATCGCGTCGCGCAGCTTTTCAAGCAGCGTGCGGTCTTCGCTGTGCCTGTGGATAAACTCATTCAGCACGTCCGTATTAGAGATCATCTCGCCCGCGTAGTTGGCCGCAGCCTCGTCCATCGCCTGCTCCATGCTGATCTCCACGCCCATGCGGTTGTACTGCTCGTGAAGGATCTTCGCCGCCTCTGCAACGTCGTCGTTTTTCATGATAGCGCTACGGAATGCCATGTATTGCTCGGGTGCAAGATCCTGCACCCTGTGCGTCCACTCATGACCGACGACCTGCATCACGGGGTCCTGTGCGTCCTTTGCAATCCGAATCTCATTGCCCTCGATCACGCCGTTAGCCGTGCCTCCACGCACCGCGTCAGCCATGCGCACACGCACGCCAAGCGCCTTTGCGACGGTGTTGATCTCGTCTGCCGTCGCACTGTCCATTTCACGTGAAACGTAGTCATCATAGACAAGGCCGCTGCCGCCGTCGCTCTCCTGCGCAAAGGTCTTCTTGCGTGCCTCGGCCTTCGCGTCGTTCTGCCCTGCGACATAGCCTGCATAGGCCGTCTCATTCGTCGGGTTCGGGTTCGCCTTGCCCTCCACGCCCGCATTGTAGGCAGGGATAAAGTCCTTCACGTGCTCCGCCGTGTCCTTGCCCTCCTGGTACGAGCCGCGGATCGCCTTGCGCCCGCTCTCGCCGAGGGTGCTGTCAAAGCCGGAAAAACGATTCGCCGCAATTTCCACGCCGCCGCCAAGCCCGCCGAGCGCCGCGCCAACAAGGAAGTCATACAAGACATCACTTGCCTGCATGGCGCTGTAATTTTCCCCGATACTTTTCCCGTTATAAATCGTCTGTAAGGCAGGCTGTGCAAAATCAGAGATGACCTCCTCCAAACCTTCGCCCGTAGCAGAAAAGAGCGTTTTCAACACAGCTTGTCCCGCCACACTCTTTGACAGTTTGGCGACCACATCTTCGACAATTTCATCTGCGGCACCTGCGCCGTAAATCCCCGCAAGGCCGTCCGATAGCTTTTCAGTCAAGGCCTCAACGCCTCCTGTGCCTACCGAATATGCCGCCCTGCGTAAAAGGCTTGCGCCGCTGTCTCTGCTTTCCAGCGCCGCCGAGCCTCCTGCGCGGACCGCCAGCGGGATCAGCGGATATCCACCTGTCGCCGTCGCAAGAAGTAAGTCGCCTCCCATCTGCGTCGCATTTACTCCAAGCGTATTTACGAATTTCCCCACTGGGCCTTTCCCATAGTTTGCAAGGTTTTCTTCCGCTTGGGCCTCGGCAGTCAGTCTCTTTCCTGTTTCATAGTTGCCTGCCGCGATTTTCCCAGCCTCTTCTTTCCAGCGCTTCCCCTTTTCCGGGTTACCAATTAGGTTACCTACTGCTTCGCCCACCGCTGCATTGATCTCATTGAAAAGCCCTGCTGCCCCCAAGTATGACCCCGCAGAGCCTTTCACCCCCGCAGAAACAACATGCTTGGCATCGTCCGCCACGCCCTTTGCCGCGTTCCCGACGCGCTGCGTGACCGTCTGCGGCTTCACGTCCTTCACATGCTGATTGAAGGCTTTTTCGCTCTGGTAGTTCTTCGCCTCTTGCTGCTGCAAAGCGCCCTTGCCGAGGCCCTGCGCAAGCGCATTCTGGTTCTTCGGCATCACGACATTCTGCTGCACGGTCGGCTGCTGGCTGAACATCGGAGACGTTGCCTTCTTCTCCTGTGCCGTCATCTTTGGCGTAGAAACAGACCGATAATAAGTGTAAATCTGCTCCCGCTTGTCTTGCTTTACTCTCGCAGGCTTTTGCGCGGGTGCGTAGGAAGAGGGAGCGGGGCTGCTGACCGCAGCAGCCGCCCCACTTTTTTTCTGATACTCACGATATCCCTTGATAGAATCCAGCTTTTCCTTTTTGATCGGCATAATTTACCTCCGCTTATTCAAGCCATTCGTCCGGGTCATAGCCAAAGTGGCTGAACAGGAATCGCGCTTCCGCATCCGTCAATTTCCCTTGATCTGCATACACCGCAATCGTGTTTGCAATCGGCGTCTCGCCTTCCTTTGTCCTCTGTCCACGCATCTTTTCGAGGCTTGACATGATCCTTTGCGCGCTGCTGCTGAGTTCGCTTTCATCTATGCCGTTTTCGCGCTTATCCAGCCAGTCTTCATAGCCGTCGTACACGCCGCTCGAAGAGGTAAACCCGAATTTTTTATAGTTGTTGGCAATATAGCTCTTCGGGTAGCCGGACTGATATGCCGCTTCAAACAAGCCATCATAGTCCGCCTCTCTCGGCGGAGCCGTCACGTTGTTGGAGCGTCTTGTGCCGCTTGCCTTCCCCGCCGCTTCCTGCGCGGCCTGCTGCAATTTATACTGCCATTCCGCATTATAGCGAGCGTCCTCGATGGCGTCGCGTTCCTTCTGGTAGTCATAGTTGAGCTTGTCCTGCTGCTTCTGATACGCCAGCGCATCCGCCGTCTGCTGGTCGCCCACCTGATCGCGCGCGAGCTGATAGAGGTAGTTTCGGTCGGTCAGCCAGCGGTTGTAGTTGTTGTCCTCAAGGCCGATGAGCGTATTCAGGTCGGCGCGGTCGCCGCTCAATTTATCCTGATACATGCTATAGGCAAGCTGCTGAAGCTCGGGAATCTTGTCCGTCATCTGGCTCATCTGGTAGTCGCTCGCCTGTTGGCTCGCTGCCACCGCCGCCGTGGACGGCATCCCGCCCGTCATCACTGCCGCCTTGCCGAGCACATCCTCAGCGCTGCGGTCTGCCTCGCGCGTGTACTGCTTGCGATACTGTTGATAGAGCGGGTCGCTCGCCGCGTCGTAGGAAAACGGCGTGCGATTCAGCAGCGCGTCGAGCTTTGCGCTGATCTGTCCGCTCTGATCGTAGTTGTAGTTGCTGTCGCCCAGCTTATCGAGCCAGCTCGTGTCAGCCTTTGCAGGGCTCGCGCCCGTGCCGAGTTTGATGTACTCGCTGCCGTCCACGCCGCCGGAATAGTCGTACTTCGCGTGAATTTTCTCCGCCGCGTCGTGCGCCGCCTGCTGGCCCGCCTTGTCTCCCTCGGCATATGCCTTGTTGTATGCCTCGGTATACTTTCTAATGAAGTCGAGATCGCTTTCATCCGTGATTAGCGTTTTGTCCGTATTCTTGTGTTGGAAGTCACTCATCATTTAAGCCCCCACTTTCCGCGTTCGGCTCGCTCGGCGTATCGTCCTCTTTACTGCCCTGCAACTCAACCTCGATGATACAGCCTCCTGTCTTTTCATCTCGGCAGGCGCGAACTTTGTGCTCGCGGCATGTCTGCTGCACGTTGAACTCTGACAAGGTCAATCGCTTTCCAGCTCTTGGTTTTGTATTGGTGCCGGAGGCATCGTCACCATATTTTAGAGCCGTCTGCACAATGATTGCTTCAAGCGCTGTGCTGATTCCCCTAAAATCTGCCGCATCCTGCAAGAGACGCAAATTTAATTCCTGCAATTCTCTGATTTTTTTCTGGCTTCTGCCCAACTCAGATACAAGGCATTTAATTGTTTTTCTTTTACTCATGGGTTTTCTGTCCTTTCGTAGTGCAGCGTCAGCGCCCGGGCGATCGGGCATCGCCGCCATTCTTCGCTGGCGCAGTAGCGTCGCGTGTATTCGTCAAGCTCTTCCTTCGGCAGCGTGAGCTTCGCGCCCTCGCAGTTGAGATATTCGCGGTAGTCCCTCGAATAATACGGGCATACGAAAATTCCGCCGCGGTAACCGCTCATGTTGCACCTCGCGTTCGCGTCATTCTGCCTCTGTTCCCTTTTTTGTGTGACAAGCGTTCTTCCTTGCATATCATTATTTCCTGTGGTAAAATCAGAATTGACAATTCATATTCACCACAAGAGCGGTCCTCCCCGATTTGGGGAGGGCTTTTTTCATACGTGCACGAGAACCGCGCCGCTATCGCTCACGTCCTCGATGGGGCCGCCATTGATTGCGGCCATCGCGTGGACTTCGCGGTCGCCATTACTCAGCTCGACGAGCGCGAGGCAGGCGACAGGGTACGTCTTGCCGCCCTCGAATGCGTAAAGCATATTTGCAGGGGCAGGGATGATCTGGATGATCTTGTTTTCGTTCATGGTTCTTGTCCTTTCTCAGTATTAAAGTCTGAAATGATTGTTTAGCGCCCGTTCGAATTTATCACGGTCATCGACGGGCAGGTGCGGGATAAGCAGGTGTTGCAGTTCATCACGCTGACGGTAGCGATCACGCTCACAGCGCGCGGGCTTGGTTGCTGTTAAAATATGAGTAGCGATTTCAATGTTCATGCTGTAACCCTCCCCGTGGCTTTGTAGAAAGTCGCGTCGACGTGCCCGGTTGCGCCGCGTCGGTTTTTATCGAGCCATAGTTCCAGCAGCGACGGCGATTCCATGCGGTCATCCGTTTCGCACGGCGGGTTATGCAGCAGCGTCACCGTATCCGCGTCCTGCTCGATAGCGCCGCTCTCGCGTAAATTTGCCATTGTGGCCCGAAAACTGCCGGAGCGGTCAGAGGCCGCCGCGCGGTTGAGCTGACAAAGACACAGAATAGGAATATTTAGCCTCATCGCAAGTAGTTTCAAGGCCCTGCTGTTCCGTGTGGTTGTCTCGTAGAGCGAAAGCCGAGCCTCCGGCGGCTCAAGCAGTCCGAGGTGGTCGACGATCAGCAGGCCCGGCTTTTCGCGGTAGGCCAGCGCCTCCACCTGCCGAACATTCATGCCCGAGCGCCGATTGAACACGATTGGCAGCGCGGAAAGCTCAGTCGTACCCTCGGCAAAACGCATATACTCGTTGTCGGTCAATCTGCCGCCGAACATGAGCCGTGCCGATGACAGGCCCCCAATATTTCCGACAAAGCGGGCGGAACAATCCTCAGCGCTCATTTCAAGTGAACAGTAGACTATCTTCACACCGCTTCTCGCCGCGTTGAGCGCGACTTGCAAGGCAAGCGCCGATTTGCCGATTGCCGGCCGTGCACCGATGACGTGCAGGCCACCGTTGATGAAGCCACCGCCGAGCAATTTATCGAACCTCAGCAGGCCGGATGCCACGCATGGCGCTCTGCCGCTGACCTGTTCAGACACGCGGTGTCCGAGCTGCGTGAGCGCCGCTGTGAGCGTTTGCGAATCACCCTGCGTGTTTTCCTCGGTAAGCCGCTGCAAAGCCTCCTGTGCGCGTCCAAGCGCGTCTGTGGGGTCGTGTTCAGCTGTTATCAGCTCATCGCCGATCTTTCGCAGGAAACGTGCGAGCGCTGCCTCTTTGACCGCCGATATGTACGCGTCGAGATTTGCGGTAGTCGGCGTCGTGTCCATCAGCCCGGTCAACAGTTTGTCCGTCACGTCGGTGCAGTTGCGTCCCGCTTCCGCTCGGATGGTCAGCGCATCGAAGCCGCCGCTTTCCTCATACTGCCGACGCATCGCCCGGAAAATCTCTTGCAGCGGCACGGAAGAAAACGTATCGTCTGGTAACTCTGCCGCCTCCGGAAACAACGACGGGTCAATCAGCAGCGAACCGAGTACGCCGTACTCATTGAGAATTGAATCCATGATCATTCATCTCCATGTATCTGTTGCCTCGTCATATTGCCGGGGCGGTGGTTCAGCTTGTCCCGCATTACTTTGACGCTCCCATGTTCTAACCGCCGCTTTCCAATCGACGATCGGTTTTCCCTTCCCCTGTTTCCAGCCGTTAGCCGAATAGAAGTCAAAGAAGCGTTCAGCGTCCACAGCGTTCTTCCGTTCGGTGCAGTATGCCTTAATCTCATCGACCGTTGGAGGAATAAAACGAGGTCGTGGCGGCGTAGCCGCCTTATTCTCCTCACCTGTACTAACCTTACCTAAACTATCCTTACCTAACCTATACTGGGTTGACCGTTGGTTGCCATCTGGTAAACCATCGGTTAACCGTTGGTTGCCGTCCGCCAATTTCACCAACAAATTTTTGTAAATGCTCGGCTGTTATCGGTCCTTACGGATCTGATTATTCGTGCTCCAATCCGTGATATAAGCGACCAGCTCGTCGTTCAGCAGTGACACGAAACCTTTGGAGACGAGCACCCGCAGATCATCATCTGCTGCACCTGTCGTCCGCATCACGGTAAAGGCTTCTACGACTCCGTCATCATCCGCAGCCATACCGAGATCATAGTAAAGCAAGCGCGACGATGGCGGCATCGTCAGAAAACGCGCCGAGTTGATAACTGACTTTGCGAACATCCTTCGTTCAGCCATTTTGCCACCCCCACAAGGTCTCCTGACCGGTCATCTTTAAAAGCGCATCTTCCGCTGCGTGTGAGATCGCCGCGATCTCCCTTGATCGTCTCGACATCGAACTGATAAAGCGCTGAATATCAAGCGTGCTTGTCGGCAGAAAATACCCATTTTTGCAGTCGGCCAAAATCAGCTTCCCAGCCTTGCGCTCCGCCTGGATGCGACGGCGGATCGACCGCTCATCCTCGCCGGTAAGCTGGACTAATTCAGCAAGCGTCGTGCCTTTCTCTGCCCCCTCGTGAAGCAAGTCGGAAATAAGAATTTTTTTCTGCGTCAATGTCCCACTGCTGACAGGGGCACTTTCTTTTTCATTGCTCATTGTCACCCGTCACCCCTGCTTTCCACCTCGCCCATTCCCGCAGTCCATCGACGAGAACTCGAGAGCAGCCGTTGATCTTGATAATCGGAAAGCCTTCCGTCTTCGACCATGCGTAAATGGTCGGACGACTGACCGACATAAGGCGCGCCGCCTCCGTCATTGAAACGGCGATAGGGTCAATTCTTTCCACTAACTTCGCCCCCTTCTAATGAACTCACACTCTCTGCATTTAAGAGGTCACGGAGTAATGGGATATTCACGTACACTCGATTCCCAATCTTAATATGAGGTAATGCACCTCGCGCAAGACGTGATCTAAGCTCTTTTTCTGGCAGAATGCCCGAAGTTGCCGTTTGTCGAATAGTCTTAAATTCATTCATCATATTCTCACCACCTCCCCCAAAAATTGTAAAATATCGTTTGACTTTTTTTGCCATAACGTAATATAATCGTAGCATATCAAAAATAATTTGTCAGCTTACATTTAATGGAGTTTTGATATTACATCGGAGGTAATATATGGGGCGAAAACCTGTTACTGTAAACAAAAAAAGCGCTGAACGTATTACTATTCTACTAAGGTTCTTAGGGCTATCACAGGAACAATTCGCCGATAAGACCGGGTATAGTAGGCAGTCAATAAATGCATTCGCACGTGGAACACGTCGTTTAACCAACGAAGCCGCAGAAAGAATAAGCCAGTGTTATCCGTATATTCGAACAGAATGGCTTCTGGGATACGACGACTATATGACCGTTGACGATAAAAAACTCGCGGATGATAAATTCTTCGCAGGGCACTCCCTATTATCACAATCCTTTCTTGGATTCGCCAGATTTAATGGTTTTGAATTCAATTCTAAAGAAATCAACGCTAAAGACCAGTCTGTTGAAATTCCGGATAACATACGCAATGTGCCCTTAATCTCTATTTTTTTCGAAAGCAAAAAAATAGGTAATTGCAGTCCTGCAGAGTACGGTCAAACAATCATCGAAATCAGCGACTTCGTTGAGTTCAAAATAAAGAAACTATGCGAGCAGAGCCGCAACTAAGCTGAAAAGCAAAAAACCGCCCCCGGTGCTGGAACACCGAGGACGGTTATAAGGGGCAGCAAACTGACAAAGCCTACTGCCCCTATATCTTAGCATGATATAGGAGGAAAATGCAATGACGAGAAAGAAAAACAGCCGCGCCGCTCAGGGTGCAGGCAACATCCGCAAGAAGACCGTTGTCAAGAACGGTCTCCCCTATACATATTGGGAGGCTCGCGTTACCATCGGGCGCGATCCCGGCACAGGCAAGCAGCTCCGGCGTAGCTTCTCTGGCAAGACGCAAAAGGAAGTGCGCGAAAAAATGCAGGCCGCCGCAGTCGCTATCAATGACGGAGACTATTTTGAACCGTCGAAGCTGACTGTCGGCCAATGGCTCGACACATGGGCGGCGGAATACCTGAACAGCGTCAAGCCGCGCACGGTCGAGAGCTACAAAGCGAATATCAAGCAGCACATCAAGCCCGCCATCGGCGCCCTTCGCCTCTCCGAGCTGACCGCCGTTGACGTGCAGCGGCTGTACAATGGCCTGACGAACAAGCGCAGCGGTGAGCCGTTATCTGCAAAATCAAAGAAGAATGTTCACGGGACGCTGCATAAGGCGCTTGAAAAAGCCGTTTCGCTTGGATACATCCGGCACAACCCCGCTGACAAGCCCGACCTACCCAAAGTACAGAAAGCAGAAATAAAGCCTCTCGCGGATGACGAAATGATCTCGTTCCTCGACGTTGTCAAAGGCTGCGAATATGAAGCGGTATATGTCACCACACTGTTTACAGGAATGCGCGAGGGGGAGGTGCTGGGGCTGACATGGGATTGCATCGACTTCAAAGGCGGAACGATCACGATAAAGCAGCAGCTTCAGAAAGTCCGCGCCACCGGCGGCGAGTACATCCTTGCGCCGACCAAAAACGGAAAGACGCGCATCATCGCACCAGCAAGCTATGTCATGCAGATTTTGACCAATCAGCGGAAAACACAGTATGAGCAGCGCCTAAAGGCGGGGCCTGCGTGGAGCAACCCGCTCAACCTTGTCTTTACAAATGCTTTCGGACGGAACCTCTGCGCTCAGACTGTCTATCTGCATTTCAAAAAGCTGGCTGCGGCTGCCGGCGTTCCCGCCGCCCGTTTTCACGATCTGAGACACAGCTACGCAGTTGCCGCGCTCCGCTCCGGCGACGATATTAAAACAGTACAGGAGAATTTGGGCCACCACACTGCGGCATTCACGCTGGATACTTACGCCCATGTCACGGAACAAATGCGGCGTGAAAGCGCCCGCCGAATGGACAACTTCATTGAGGGCATTCAGGCAGCAAAAAACGCAAAATAAATCTGTAAGGGGAAAAAATAGGGGAAACCCACCCCTATAGACGCAATGAAACCCCTGAAAACGTCCTGTTTTCAAGGGTTTTTCAATGGTGCGCGAGGCGGGACTTGAACCCGCACGCCCGTAATGAGCACTAGAACCTGAATCTAGCGAGTCTGCCAATTCCACCACTCGCGCGTATTCTATTTTTAAAAAAGATGGTGCGGATGGCGGGACTTGAACCCGCACGTCCATACGAACACTAGCACCTCAAGCTAGCCTGTCTGCCAATTCCAGCACACCCGCATATTCATCTTTTCAAGCGGCTGTTTCTCAACGACCGCTTGGCTATTATAAGCCCAAAAGAGGTCGAATGTCAACCTTTTTTTGCAAGAAAAAATAAAAAAATTCGTCATACAAAAAGCACCGGAAAACCACGGTTTTTCCAAACTTTTCCGGTGCTTTCCTGTCAGATCTGCGCAAGCGTTTCTCCCACCGCTCCGGTGATGACCAGATCGGCACCAAGGCCGCGGTCAAGAGGCGTCTTATTGATGACGACAAGCTTGTGTCCGCGATAATAGCGCACAAGCCCCGCCGCGGGATAGACCGCGAGCGACGTGCCCGCGATGATGAGCACGTCAGCCTCCTGAATGTACTCCACCGCGCGGTAAAGCGTCTTTTCGTCAAGCCCCTCTTCATAGAGCACCACATCGGGCTTGATGCGCCCGCCGCAGGTGCAGCGCGGCACGCCGGTCGAGTTTTTGATATCACTCGCGGCGTAAAACTTCCCGCATTTCTCGCAGTAGTTGCGAAGCGTGCTGCCGTGCAGCTCGAGGACATTTTTGCTGCCCGCCGCCTGATGCAGACCGTCGATGTTCTGCGTGATAATAGCCTTTAACTTGCCCTCGCGCTCCCACTCGGCAAGCTTCAAGTGCGCAGCGTTCGGCTTTGCGCCCTCGCAGAGGAGTTTTGCGCGGTAGAAGGCGAAGAACTTCTCGGGATAGCGCTCGTAATACGTGTGGCTTAAAATCGTTTCAGGCGGATCGTCCCACTGCTGGTGGTACAGCCCGTCCACGCTGCGAAAATCCGGGATACCGCTCTCAGTTGAGACGCCTGCCCCGCCGAAAAAGACGATATTGTCCGTTCCGTTAATGAGTTCCTTCAGCTTTTTGATTTCTTCCGTCATCGGTTCTCCTTTTGCGCGCATGCGCTTATCTCACATAGCTCTTGTCGATCTGCACCACAGCGAAATAGCTCGGATCCAGCTCGTGTACCGCCTTTTTGATCTTCTCCTCCGCTTCCCTGTCGCTCATTTTGCAGCCGTAGTGAACAACGGCGTCGAAGATCACATTCGTGTGCGTCGGCCCCGTGACCATGCGGAAATCGTGGATGGAGATGTTCTCGTCGATGCCGCGCACCAGTGCTGCGATCCTCTGGTGCGTGACATTCACCGCTTCATCGTTCGTCACCACGGGATCCATGTGAATGACCGCCTCGCAGCCAAGCTTGTCGTGCAGCTGCTTTTCCACGTTGTCGATCTCGTCGTGCAGGGTGAGAATATCTCCGTGCGCGGGCACCTCGGCATGCAGCGAGATCATCACGCGGCCGGGGCCGTAATCGTGTACCACAAGGTCGTGGATGCCACACACGGCCTTATTCGCCATCACAATATCGCGGATCTCCTGCACGAATTCCTCTGTCGGCGGCTGGCCAAGCAGCGGAGAGAGCGTGTCCTTTGCCGCCTGGAAGCCCGCCCACAGAATGAGCAGCGACACGACAAGGCCGCACCAGCCGTCGATCTGCCAGTGCAGGAAATGCCCCGCAAGCGTCGAGAGCAGCACCGCCGCGGTGGCTGCGCAGTCGGACAGGCTGTCCGCCGCGGTCGCCTGCATGGCGGCGGCGTTGAGCTTCTTCCCCACGCCGCGGTTGTAGCAGTACATATAAAACTTGGCGCAGATGGAAACAAGCAGGATCGTGACCGTCAGCGCGCTGCACTCCACCGCCTCGGGGTGGAGGATCGCGCCCACCGCATCGCGCAGCAGCTCAAAGCCCATCAGAAGAATGACGAGCGAAACGATCAGTCCCGAAATATACTCGATGCGGCCATGTCCGAAGGGATGCTCGGTATCCGGCTTCTGCCCGGCAAGGCGAAAGCCCAGCAGCGTCACGATGGACGCGCCCGCATCGGAGAGGTTGTTGAACGCGTCCGCCGTAATGGCGACCGAGCCTGCAAGCGTTCCTGCCAGCAGCTTGAGCGCAAAGAGCAGCAGGTTGATGGCAATGCCCACCGCGCCGCAAAGCACGCCGTAAGCGCGGCGCACCGCAGCGTCGGCGGTATTTTGGTAGTTCTGAATGAACCGGCGTGCAAGAAAACCGATCATATACTCCCCTCACTCACTCTTGATCTGCAGCTTCATGTGGCAGCAGAGACGGTCGAGATCCTCGTCCGTCGCTGCCGGAATCCGCAGCCTTGCCCCGCAGCTCCTGCACACAAGATCCACATAGGTGCTGTGGATCTCCATGCCGTAGTCCTTGCTGCCGCAGGAGCAGGTAATGCCGTTTTCGCGCGCGGCGATCTCCTTGAGCTCGGATAAGATCTCATACATGATAACACTGTCGGCAAAGGCGGCGGGATCGCTGCCCTGCTCGCGCTCCTTGGCCGCCGCGAGGGAAAGCTGCTCCATCTCATGCTCCACGGCGTACTCCTCGCCGATGAAGCAGCAGAGCATCTTTGTCTCCGGGCAGGCAAGGCCGATGCCGCGCCCGTGCAGCAGCTTCTCCGCGCTGCACTCCGCAGTGTGCTCGCCGCCGCACACGCCGCACGGCACACACAGGCGGAACTTATTCTCCTCCGCATCGATGGTCAGGCTCGACTCGCCGCACTCGCAGCTCACGACCGCGCCCGAAGCGGACAGGGCAAAAACACTTCTGCTCTGAATGACGCGCTTGCGGCACGCAGGACAGAGATAACCGATGGTACGCATCTCTTCTTTCATCTCATTTCCTCCCGGAAAGCAAATTTATGATAGATAATCAAAATATTATACTGCATTCGCATCAAAAAAGGAAGGGAGAAACTGTGTTTCTCCCTTTCTTTTCGTTTCGGTCTGCTTACGGCTTGACCGCAATGGCCTCGATCTCGACCAGCGCACCCTTGGGCAGCGCGCCGACCTGCATCGCGCAGCGCGCGGGGCACTCGCCGTTAAAATACTTGGCGTAGACTTCGTTAACAACGGAAAACTCGCCGATGTCGATCATAAAGACGGTCGCCTTGACAACGTCCTCCGCCTTGCAGCCTGCTGCCGCGAGTACGGCCAGCAGATTCTTGATGCACTGCTCTGCCTGCTCGTCGGTATTGTCGGAAACAAAGGCGCCGGTCGCCGGATCCAGCGGGAGCTGACCGGAAACGAACACAAAGCCGTTTGCCTCGACAGCCTGAGAATAAGGGCCGACAGCGCCGGGAGCAGCGGTCGTAGAGATCACTCGTTTCACAGGAAAAATCCTCCTTGTTTGTTGTATATTTATCATAGCATTTCTGTCAAAGTGCGTCAAGTGCTCATATTCTTGGAAAAGCGGCAGAGACTATACATACTTTTGAGCGATTCCCCTAAATCCTTTTGAAAGGAAAAATGCCATGAGCCGAAAAACCGTTGGCGCGCAGACGCGCCGTCTTGACACCTGCCCCGCTATTCTCTCATTCGCCGCCGTCGGCGGACGGCTTGAGGGCGCGGGACCGCTGCGCGACTATTTTGATGAATTGAGCGAGGATCATTTCTTCGGTGAAACCACCTGGGAAAAGGGCGAGAGCACCATGCAGCGTCATGCGCTCTCCCGCGCGCTGGAAAAAGCGGGACTGCGGGAAAGTGAGCTTGATCTCATTTTCGCCGGTGACCTTTTGAACCAGTGCGTCGGCTCTTCGTTCGCCCTGCGCGAGAGCCGTATTCCCTTTTACGGGCTTTACGGCGCGTGCTCCACAATGGGTGAGAGCCTCTCCCTTGCCGCGCTGATGATTGACGGCGGCTATGCCTTGCGCGCGGCTGCGCTTACGTCCTCACACTTCTGCACCGCCGAGCGGCAATACCGCATGCCGGTGCCCTACGGCTCGCAGCGTACGCCTACAGCGCAGTGGACAGCCACAGGCAGCGGCTGCTGTATCGTTGCAGAAAGTGCCGAAGGTCCCTTTATCACCCATGTCACGACCGGCAGGATCATCGACAAGGGCATCACCGATGCGAACAACATGGGCGCAGCGATGGCGGCAGCGGCATACGATACGCTCTGCGCGCTCTTCCGCGACACGCAAACGAAACCCGAGGACTATGATCTCATCGTCACGGGAGATCTCGGAAAGCTGGGGCATCGGATCGTTTCTGATTTCTTTGCGCGCGACGGGCTGCCGCTCGGCGCGCGCTACACCGACTGCGGGCTGCTGCTTTACGACATTGAGGCGCAGGACATGCACTGCGGCGGCAGCGGCTGCGGCTGCTCGGCGAGCGTCCTGTGCGGCTATCTTCTGCGCGGAATGCGCGAGGGCAGGTGGCAGCGCATGATCTTTGCGCCGACGGGCGCGCTGCTCTCCCCCACGACGACGCTGCAAGGCGAGAGCATCCCCGGTATCTGCCACGCGCTCATACTCTCGAATCAGAAGGAGGTTTAAGCAATGGACTATCTGCGCGCCTTTCTCTGCGGCGGCATTCTCTGCGCCGTCGGTCAGATTTTGATCGACAAAACATCTCTCACCCCTGCGCGTATTCTGACGGGTTATGTCGTCTACGGCGTTTTTCTGACGGCCGTCGGCATATACGAGCCCATCGTCCGATGGGGCGGCGCGGGCGCGACCGTGCCGCTGCTCGGCTTTGGCTACTCGCTCGCCAAGGGCGTGGAAAAAGCTGTTCAAGAGCAGGGGTGGCTCGGCGTGATGACCGGCGGCCTCAGCGCCACGGCGGGCGGCATCGCCGCAGCGGTCGTCTTTGCTGTGCTGATGGCGCTCCTCTTCAAACCCGGCGACAAGCGATAACGATAAAGAGAGAGGGGCTTCGCCCCTCTCTCAAATTATTTTGTCACGATGCGCGCAATCCGCGCTCTTCGATCTGCTTGAGCGTCATCACTCTCGTGTGACAGATCGGCTTCCACTCGACCTTCGTAAAGAGCGAAGCGATGCAGATGGGCACATAAGTGAGCATGAAGAGCGGGAATGTAAAGGCATAGAGCACCTTTTTCCACGCCGCGCAGCGAATGTTCTTCCACTCCGTCACGGTCGTAATCGCGCCGAGCACAAAGAGCGTTGCATACAGGCTCGCCAGCGTTTGCAGCACAGAGACAACAAGCATCTCCATCGAGCCGCCGGACGCAGCGTTCGAGAGCGCCGCGCCGATGTTCACGATCACGCTCACCCCCGTCAGCACTGCCGCAGGCATGATGTTCATCGTCATGTCATAGCAGGAAAAGCTGCCGTGCGCAATGCCGGAGAAAAGCTGCACGGCGTACTTGCGGAAAACCTGCAAATACCCCTTCGACCAGCGCATGCGCTGCCGCCAGGACTGGGCAAAGCTCGTGGGCTGCTCATCATAGAGCACCGCACCTCCTGCGTAGCCGACCTTTTCTCCGCGGGCAACATTGTCGATGGTAAATTCGATGTCCTCCGTGAGCAGGAAGAAGTTCCACCCACCGCACCGCTGAAGCACACCGTCAGAGAACAGAAATCCTGTGCCGGACACCGCGCAGCTGCTGCCGAGGCGCATGCGCGCATTGTTCAAGTATTGTGCCTCGCGCAGGAACCACAGTGCATAGCCCGCAGAGATCCAGTTGTCGCCATAGTTTTTGGAATTGCGATAGCAGGTCACGATCTCGTAGCCCGCGGAGTAGACCTTTTCGATCTCGGAAAGGAAGTTCGGGTCAAGGATATTGTCTGCATCCAACACAAGATAGGCGTCGTAGTGCCTGCGGCCGGGACGGCGAATGCGTCTGAGCATGTCGTTGAGCACATAGCCCTTGCCGACATGCAGCGTGTCGTGCCGCTCAAAAACGATCGCGCCATGCTCGCGCGCCACGCGGGCGGTATCGTCCGTGCAGTTATCCGCACCGACGTAAACATCTACATGATCCATCGGATAAGTCTGCGCACAAATGCTGTCGAGCAGATAACCGATGACATTCTCCTCATTGCGCGCAGCGATGAGAATAGCAATGCGGTGGTTTTCATTGCGGCCGATAAATTTCTTCCGCTTCAGCAGCGCCACCGCCACATAAAAGAACTGATAGGAATAGCATACGAAAAAGAGGGCCATGATGACCGCGTTGATCGTGATGACTGTCTGCATAATCGTCTCCTCCACTGCCGGAAATCCCGGCATCTCTTGTTTTCCTGTCTGTGGAAGAGTTATATCATGCAAACCTTGCGATTCCACTGTGAAATTTCTTAACTAATTTCAAACATCAGCGGTAGAAATTATTAAGCATCGGCGCACAAATGCGGCAAAGGCACCCGGCAGATCTCCTGCCGATCGAATAATCCAAGAAAAAGCTTGTAATTTTGGTTGACAAACAGCACATATCTATGGTAGTATTAGTCTTGCGTTTGGGAGTTAGACGCGAACTCATTATCCGGAGAGATGGCCGAGCGGTTGAAGGCACCGGTCTTGAAAACCGGCGATGGTAAAGCATCCGTGGGTTCGAATCCCACTCTCTCCGCCAATTGAAAAAACACCATCGACCTGCGGAAGTACCCAAGAGGCCGAAGGGGCTCCCCTGCTAAGGGAGTAGGACGTGTAAAAAGCGTCGCGGAGGTTCAAATCCTCTCTTCCGCGCCAAGAAAAGCAAGAGAAAACATTGCGTTTTCCCTTGCTTTTTTGTTTTTTTAAGCAGCCCTCATTGAGATATCCGGCGCAAACCTTCATCTTCCGTTCTTTTCTTTTCGTGCTTCCCGTGGTATGATGGATTGGATTTGATAGAAAAGCAAAATGAGAAAAAACGAGTTTTCAGAAAGAGATGGATCGAAGGGTGCAGACTTACACATATGTTGCAAAAGGAAAATTTGAATTAACGGAAAAGCCAAAGCCGGTACTGCTGCACGAGCGGGACGCCATTGTGAAGGTGACGCTCGCCAGCATTTGCTCCAGCGACCTGCACATCAAGCACGGGAGCGTTCCCCGCGCCGTTCCGGGCATCACGGTGGGACATGAGATGGTCGGCATTGTGGAAGCAGTCGGCAGCGCGGTGAAGAACGTGAAGCCGGGCGACCGCGTAACGGTCAATGTAGAGACTTTCTGCGGCGAGTGCTTTTTCTGCAAAAAGGGCTATGTCAACAACTGCACCGATCAAAACGGCGGTTGGGCGCTTGGCTGCCGCATCGACGGCGGGCAGGCGGAATATGTGCGCGTGCCCTTTGCCGATCAGGGGCTTAATAAAATCCCCGAAGGTGTGACCGATCGGCAGGCTTTGCTGGTGGGCGACGTGCTCGCCACCGGCTTCTGGGCAGCACATATTTCCGAGATCACAAAAGACGATACCGTGCTGATCCTCGGCGCGGGACCGACGGGCATTTGCACGTTGCTCTGCGTAATGCTGAAAAAGCCCAAGCGCATCATCATTTGTGAAAAAGATGAGAACCGCGTCCGCTTTATCCGCGCACATTACCCCGAGGTGATGACCGTATCGCCGGAGGACTGCGCTGACGTTGTGCGCGCGGTGAGCGACCATGGCGGCGCAGACGTGGTGCTTGAAGTCACAGGTGCAGAGGGAACGTTCCGCCTTGCGTGGGAGTGCGCCAGGCCGAACGCGATCGTAACGGTGGTCGCGCTCTATGACAAAGCGCAGACGCTGCCGCTGCCCGATATGTATGGCAAGAACCTCACCTTCAAGACCGGCGGCGTGGACGGCTGCCACTGTGAGGAAACGCTGAAGCTGATCGCCGATGGTAAGCTTGATACAGAGCCGCTCATCACTCACACCTATCCGCTCAGCCGGATCGAAGAAGCCTACGATCTCTTTGAAAACAAGCAGGGCGGCGTCATCAAGGTCGCCGTGGAGTGCTGATCTTACCTTAATAAAGCAAGGAGGACTTCCCCATGATTCGTGAAATCTGCAAAGACGAATTCTTTCTGTCGCAGAAGGCTGATCTCGCCACGCCAGATGATCTCGGCACAGCACAGGATCTGCTGGACACACTGACCGCCCATAAAGACGGCTGCGTTGGCATGGCAGCCAACATGATCGGCGTCTGCAAGCGCATCATCGCGTTTGATAATGAGGGCGAATACCTGGTCATGTTTAACCCCGTCATCGTGAAGAAGTCCACCGCGTATGAAGCGGAAGAAGGCTGCCTCTCCCTCAGCGGTACACGGAAAACCAAGCGCTTTCAGACCATCAAGGTGCAATGGCAGAATGAGAAATTTCAAACGCGCATCAAAACCTTTACTGGTTGGACAGCGCAGATCATTCAGCATGAGATCGACCACTGCGAGGGGGTTTTGATATGATTCTTTATTTTTCCGGCACCGGTAACAGCAAATATGTAGCGCAGCGCATCGCAGATGCACTGGGCGATACGCTTTTCAATATGAATGACCGCATCAAAGCCCGAGATTCTTCGCCAATTGAGACCGGCGAACGAATTGTATTCGTTACGCCCACCTATGCCTGGCGCATTCCCCGCATCGTGCAGGACTGGCTACTGAAAACTGACCTCATCGGCGCGAAGCGGGCGTGGTTTGTCATGACCTGCGGCAGCGAGATTGGCAATGCGAATAAATACAACCAAGCCCTCTGTGAAACAAAGCACCTTGCCTATATGGGCACGGCAGAGATCGTCATGCCGGAAAACTATATTGCCATGTTCAATGCCCCGCAGCCGGACGAAGCGCGAAAAATCGTAGTCAATGCCGAGCCGGGCATCGAGTGCGCCATCGCCGCCATTCAGTCTGATCGACACTTTGCCTCTCCGCGCAGCAACCTCTACGATCGCTTCATGAGCAGTGCTGTCAATCCGCTCTTCTACCCGCTTTTTGTTAAGGCGAATGCCTTCACTGTAAGCAGCGCCTGCATCGGCTGCGGTCAATGTGTCCGGCGCTGTCCCACCAACAATATCACCCTGCATGACGGCAAACCTGTCTGGGGCAAGGACTGCACCCACTGCATGGCCTGCATCTGCTACTGCCCTGCAGAAGCCATCGAATACGGCAAAAAGAGTCTCGGCAAACCGCGGTATCATTTTGAAGCACTGTAAAGAGACCAAACGACAAATGAAGGCCCGCGCTTGAAGCGCGGGCCTTCACTTCGATGCAATAAACAAAAAAAGAAGTCACTCGCATGAGTGACTTCTTTCGTGTT
>DPGF01000065.1:3255-8891 GCA_003522105.1 Oscillibacter sp. | reverse complement strand
ATGAGCGGGCGCATATAGCGGAAGAAGAACGTCAGCAGCAGCGTTCTGATGTGCGAGCCGTCGACATCGGCATCTGCCATGATGATGACCTTGTGATAGCGCAGCTTATTGACGTCGAAATCCTCGCCCAGTCCCGCGCCGAGCGCGATGATGACGGGCTGGAGCTTGTCGTTGCCGTAAATTTTATCGGCGCGGACCTTTTCCACGTTGAGCATCTTACCCCAGAGCGGCAAAATTGCCTGGAAGCGCGAGTCGCGCCCCTGCGTGGCGCTGCCGCCTGCCGAGTCGCCCTCTACGATGTAGAGCTCGGTCAGCTCGGGGTTATTTTCGTTGCAGTCGCGCAGCTTGTCGGGCATCGCCGCGCCGCCGAGGGCGCTCTTGCGGCGGATGGATTCGCGCGCCTTGCGCGCGGCCTCGCGCGCGCGGTTGGCGGTCATCGCCTTATCGAGGATCGTGCGCGCCACGACGGGGTTCTCCTCAAGGAACTGCATCAGCCGGTCGGAGACGATGCCGTCGACCAGCGTGCGGATCTCGCTGTTGCCGAGCTTTGCCTTCGTCTGGCCTTCGAACTGCGCGTTCGTGAGCTTGACGGAGATGACGCAGGTAAGACCCTCGCGGCAGTCCTCGCCGCTGACCTTGTCGCCCTCCTTGATGATGCCGTTTTTGATGCCGTAGGCGTTCAGAACGCGCGTGAGCGCGGCTTTGAAGCCGGTCTCGTGCATGCCGCCCTCGGGCGTGTGGACGTTGTTGGCGAACGACAGGATATTTTCCTGATAGCCGTCGTCATACTGGAGCGCCAATTCCGCGAACGAATCGCCCTTCATGCCGCTCATGTAGATAACGTTATTGTGCAGCGGCTCTTTCTTCTTGTTGAGCCAGGTGACGAATTCGCGGATGCCGCCCTCGTAGCACATCGAGTCGCGGCGCTCGCTCTCTGGCTTTTCTTCACTCTCAACGCGCTTATCCTCGATCGTGATGCGAAGGCCCGCGTTCAAAAATGCCTCCTCGCGCATGCGGGTGTGCAGCGTTTCGTAGGAGTATTCGAGCTCTTCGAACATCTCGGGGTCGGGCTTGAATGTAACGGTCGTGCCCGTGTGGTCGGTCGAGCCGATGATGGTCATCTCCTGCGTGATCTTGCCGCGGGAGAATTTCATCTCGTAGATGTTGCCGTTCTTGTGCACCTGCACCGTCAGCCATTCGGAAAGGGCGTTGACAACGCTCGCGCCTACGCCGTGCAGACCGCCGGAGACCTTATAGCCTCCGCCGCCGAACTTACCGCCCGCGTGCAGCACGGTATAGACGACCTCGAGCGCGGGGCGCCCCGTCTGCGCCTGAATGTCGACGGGGATACCGCGGCCGTTATCGACAACGGTGATGGTGTTGCCCTCGTTGATCGTCACCTTGATCTCCGTGCAGTAGCCCGCAAGCGCCTCGTCGATGGAGTTATCCACAATTTCGTAAACGAGGTGGTGCAGGCCGCTCGAGGACGTGGAGCCGATATACATGCCCGGGCGCTTGCGCACCGCCTCCAGTCCTTCGAGCACCTGGATCTCTGAGGCGTTATAGTCGTTGTTTTCATCCACCGCCGTGGATTGCAGGATCTCATTGTCTGCCATTTGGGTTCTCCTTTCGTCATCAGGCAGGAAGAACCGGGTCGGAGCCGTTTCCGGCCCGTTTCTCCCTGCCTCGAACAATGTCTTTTTATGGAACATGCGCGATGTCCGCTGCCGTTACTGCTGTTCCTCCATTCTTCTTTGCAGCGTCGCGCTCGAAAGCTCGGACAAGTAGACGAGCTGCGGGTGATAGGGGTGGTCGCACACGAGGAAGGACTTCGGAATGTCCTCGCAGGCGTCGATGACAAGGCTCTCGTCCTCCGCCCGCCTAAGAAATTCTGATGTTCTCTTCGATTGCGACGTGATCTCAAGGTCAAAAACGCCGATGATGTGCTTTTCAGGAAGCATCACGTTGTTGCCGATGTGCAGATACATTGCTTTCTCCTTTATACCACCGCGCCGTTTGCAATGCGGAATACCTTGCCGCTCAAAAGCGTTCCCAGCCGGTCCTCCTCGCAGCAGGTGATGAACACCTGCCCGCCGGAGATACGGTTCAATACGTATTCCTGCCGCTTCGGGTCAAGCTCGGAGAGCACATCGTCGAGCAGCAACAGCGGCGTACGGGACGTGATCTCGCGGTAGATCTCCCTCTCGGCGAGCTTGAAGGCGAGCGCCGCCGTACGCGTCTGTCCCTGCGAGGAAAACTGCCGCGCATTCACGCCGCCGATCGTCACGGCGATGTCGTCCTTGTGCGGCCCCGAAAGACACATGCGCGAGGCTCGCTCGGCAAGTGCGTGCGAGGATTGATGCGCGCGCAGCTGCTCGTAGATCGTTTCGATCGGCGCGAGGGGGTCAGAGATCGTCGAAACCGTCTGATAGGTGACGCCCAGCTCTTCCCTTCCGCCCGAGCATTCGCGGTGCGCGATGCGCGCATATTCTGCCAGCCGCTCGCAAAAGCGCGCGCGGTAGTAGATGAGCACCGCGCCGCTCTGCGCCATGCGCAGGTCGAATTCCGGCAGGGTATCGAGCAGCGATGGATATTCCTCGCTGTCGCGCAGGATGCGCGTTTTGTGTTCGTACGCTCTGTGATAGTCAGAGAGCGCCTGGGCGTAGCGCGCGCGCAGCTGGCAGAGCGCGTCGTCCATGAATCTTCTTCTGGCCGCCGCGCCGTCGCGGATCAGCAGCAGATCCTCGGGGCAGAAGTAGACCGCGCCGAGCACGTCGCTCAGCTCGCCGCCCTTTTTTGCCGGGACTTTGTTGATGAGGATTTTTCTCCTCCTGCCCGCGGCAAGGGAGATTTCAAGCAGAAACTCGCGCGAGCGGGCAAAAGCGTCCGCCCTGATTGAGCACTCGCTCTTTCCGAAGGAGATGAGCTCCTTTTCCGCCCTTGCGCGCGGAGACCGTGCGCTCGACAAATAGACGATCGCTTCGAGCAGATTCGTCTTGCCCTGCGCGTTTTCGCCGACGATAACATTGCAGTCCGGCGCAAACGCAACGTCCAGCGCGTCGTAATTGCGGAAATTTTGAAGCTTCAGCGCGTCAATTCGCATAGGAGACCGTCAGCTCTTCGCCGTCGTAGGCCACCGTGTCGCCGGGGCGGATCTTCTTGCCGCGCATTGTGCAAACCTCGCCGTTGACGGAAGCCTCGCCCTCCTGAATGACGATCTTTGCCTCGCCGCCGGTGCCGACGAGATTGGCGAGCTTCAAAAGATCCTGCAATTTGATAAATTCGGTTGTAATCGTGATCTCAGTCATAAATGGTCCTCTCAGTACAGCGATTCCAAGAGGAAATCGTTGTATTATATGATACCAGTTGTATTGAAATTTCTGTCTTAATTCGCCTTCAAGCGCACGGGCAGCACCATGTAGAGGAAATTCTCCTCGCCGTCGACAGGGACGATGATGGCCGGCGAAATACCGGTGTTCAGCTCCATCTTCACGGTGTCGGCCGGGGCATAGCGCAGCGCGTCCATCAGATAGCGGTTGTTGAAGCCGATCTCCAGCCCCTGCCCGTCGCCCGCGATGCGGCAGACGTCCTTGGCGTCGCCGCTCGCCGTCTTGGCGGACATTGTCACCTTATTGTCCTCAAAAAGGCAGCGCACGGGGCTCTTGAGCTTTTCGCTGATGACGACGCTCACGCGCTCAAGACTCTGGAGCATCGTTTTTGTGTCGAGCACGAGGTTGATGGGATTTCTGCGCGGAATGGCGTTTTTATAGTCGAGGAACTCGCCCTCGAGGCGGCGGCAGATGAGCTCCGTCTCGCCCACTTCAAATAAGATGTGGCGCTGGCCGAGCGTGATGGTCACGCTCTCGTCGATCTCCTCGCAGATGCGCTCGACCTCGTTGAGCGCCGTGCCGGGCGCGACGAAGGAAAATGCGCCGCCCTCGATTTTTTCAAGCGGTTCTTTACGCAGCGCCAGGCGGAAACCGTCGACAGAGACGACGGTCAGCCCGTCGGCGCAGACCTCGAATAGAGATCCCATGTGCACGGGGCGCGCCTCGTTTGTCGAAACGGCGAAGCTCGTCTGCTGGATCATGGACTTGAGCGTTTTTTCGGCGATCTGCACGGCGTACTTCTCCTCGACCTCAGGAAGCTCGGGAAAATCCGCGGCGGAAAGACCCATGATGTCAAAGTCTGCGTCGCCGCAGGAAAGATGAATGAGGAATTTGTCGTCCGCGGTGAAGGTCACGACATCGTCGGGCAGTCTTCTTAAAATTTCGCCGATTAGCCGGGCGTTGACGACAAGCTCGCCGTCCTCCGCCGCTTCCACGGGAAAGTGTGTGCGGATACCGGTCTGCATATTGTAGCCCGATACCGTCAGCTTTTCTCCGGCGCAGGTCAGGAGCAGACCTTCGAGCGCAGGAATGGAGCTTTTCGCCGCGACGGCGCGGGAGGCGGTGTTCACTGCATTTTGCAGCAGCAGCTTTTCGCAGGAAAATTTCATAGCGGCGTTCCTTTCGTAAAACGGGTGGAATTTTTCTCTTTTGGAAAAGAAAAAGGATAGTTTTTAGAAATAGCAGCAGTAGGGGCGCAAAACTGTGGAAAACCCAATTTTTACAAGAAATCCCAAGGAAAATTTATCCCAAGGGAAATGGTGAAAAGCGGCATCACTTTCCACAGCAAAAAATCAGGAAATATTTATCCACAGCTTCCCTATGCACAACTCTGTGGATAATGTGGAAAACTTTTTACCGCTTGGAGTTGATGTTGATGGTGATCTCCTTGATCGTCTGGTTGAAAACAGGATCGGATTTCATCTTCTTTTCGATCTGCTCGAGCGAGTGGATGACGGTCGTATGATCGCGCTTGCCGAATTCGCGGCCAATGTCCGGCGTGGAGAGATTCGTCATGCGGCGCACGAGATACATCGCCGCCTGACGGGCGTTGACCACCTCGCGGCTGCGGGAGGGGCCTTTGATGACCTCTTCGTCGATGCCGAAATAGCGCGAGGTCTCGGTGATGATCATGGCGGCCGTGGGGGCAAGGTTCGCGTTCTTTTTCATAAAGTCCTCGACCGCGCGGTGCGCAGCGTCGGCGTCCATTTCGCGTCCGATGAGGTCGCGGTAGGCGAGAATTTTGTTCATTGTTCCCTCAAGCTGGCGGACGTTGGAGGTGACGTTCTCGGCGATGTACTTGGCAATGTCGTCGTCGATGACCGTGCCCCACTGGGCGGCCTTGTTCTTTACGATGGCAAGGCGCGTTTCAAAGTCGGGCGGCTGCACGTCAACGAGTAGGCCCCACTCAAAGCGCGTTCTCAGACGGTCGTCGAGCAGGTTCATCTCAGAGGGCGGACGGTCGGAGGTCAGAACGATCTGGCGGCCCGCCTCATAGAGCGTGTTGAACGTATGGAAGAATTCGTTCTGCACCTGCTCTTTGCCGGCAACGAACTGCACGTCGTCCACGAGCAGAAGGTCGGCGTCGCGGTACTTGGCGCGGAACTCACTGCCGCGGCCGGCGCGCACGAGCTCGATGAATTCGTTGATGAAATCGTCGCCCTTGATGTAGATGATCTTGGACGAGGGGCGCGTGGAGCGGATCTGGTGGGCGATGGCGTAGATGAGGTGCGTTTTGCCAAGGCCGGA
>DPGF01000065.1:0-3070 GCA_003522105.1 Oscillibacter sp. | reverse complement strand
TGCGTTTTGCCAAGGCCGGAGTCACCGTAGATGAAGAGGGGGTTATAGTGGTCGCTCGCCCCGTCCGCTACGGCGCGGGCGGCGGCATAGGCCATTTTGTTGGATTCACCCACGACGAAGGTATCAAAGGTGAATTCGCTGGAATCGAACAGCGAAGCGGATTTTTTCTCTTCTGGGGTGAACAGCGCCGCGCTCTCAGCGCTCGATAAAAGCTTAACGTCGAAATCGGCGGAATAAATGTCCCGCAGGGAATCCTTGATGCGGTCTGCGAACATGGATTCGATGGTGCTGCGCTTAAAATCGTTCGGGCAGTGGAGATACAGCGTGAGATCCTTGATGGACACGGCTTCCACTTCGTCGAACCAGGTGGAAATGGTCGTTTCAGACAGATCCTGGCTGAGACGGGAGAGAACGATCTTCCAGATGTCTGCAACAGAGTTCACGGAAGCGCTCCTTTCTTTGTTGGAATAAAAGGCTTGTAAGAGCCGAAAATTAACTCCCTATATTATACCAAAAATCGCGCGCAGACGCAACACTTATTCTAAATATAAAATGCTGTTTTTCCATGGAAAAGCGGCGCGGAATCAGGCAAAAGAACACAAGGGATTGATTCTCTTTTCTCCCGCAAACACAAGTGCTTGCGGACAATGGAAACATGCACCAATTTTTGTATTTTTGGTTGACAGAATGCGGCAAAACCGATATAATACTCCCTGTATGCCGCGTCAATACGGCATTTCTTTTATCAACTGCGGTTCGCGAAGAAAGATTTTTTCTCCGCCCGCCGTCGAGTAAGTGCAGCGGCCGGAAGGTCTCTGCCGGTAAAATTTTTCAGGAGGTAAAACGAAATGGCTACTTCTCGCACCTATCAGCCCAAGAAGATCCAGCGCTCCAAGGAGCACGGCTTCCGCAAGAGAATGTCCACTGCCAACGGCCGCAAGGTTCTTGCCCGTCGTCGTGCACGCGGCCGCGCCCGTCTCACCCACTAAGAGCGGGAGCAACTTGCGTATCGTATGCTACAGATGAAACAATGAGGGACGGCTGATGAGAATGTGTTTCGATCGCCGTCCCTTGCAGGCTATACGGACAAAACCGCAGCAGCAGGGAGATCACGCGTGAAAAGCACCACCACCATCAAGGAAAATTACGAATTCCGCCGGATGTACGCAAAGGGTAAATCCGGTGTTTCGTCCTGCCTTGTGGTCTATTACCGGAAAAATAGGCTGGGGCACAATCGCCTCGGCGTCACGGTCAGCACCAAGCTCGGCCATGCCGTCGTGCGCAACCGTGTCCGCCGCCGCATCCGCGAAATCTTCCGCCTCAGCCAGGGGAAGATGAAGCAGGGCTACGACATCATCGTCGTCGCCCGCACAAGGGCTGCGCATGCGGATTACTGGGAGCTCAAGCGCGCGTTTGAAAAAACGTGCAAAAAGATTGGCCTCTGGGAGTCTCAGGCATGAAAAAGCTCATGCTTTCTCTCATCCGGTTTTATCGCGCGGCGATCTCGCCCTACCGTCCTCCCTGCTGCCGCTTTATCCCCACCTGCTCGCAGTACGCGCTCGAGGCCATCGAGAAGTACGGCGCTTTTAAGGGGGGCTGGCTTGCGTTCAAGCGTATCATGCGATGCCATCCGTTCTATAAGGGCGGAAAGATCTACGACCCGGTCCCGTGACCGAACTTAAAACCACGGAGGAAACCAAAGAATGTCAACGATCGGCTATTACATTTGCGTTCCCTTCGCCTGGATCCTGCGCACCTTCTATGAGCTGACCGGCTCCTACGGCTGGGCACTGGTGCTCTTCACGCTCGTCGTGAAGCTCATCACTCTGCCCTTCCAGATGAAGTCGAAAAAGAGCATGATGCGCATGAACCTCTTCCAGCCCAAGATGAAAGAGATCCAGACGAAATACGCCAACAATCCCCAGCGCATGAATGAGGAGATGCAGCTCCTCTACACGCAGGAGGGCGTGAACCCCATGAGCGGCTGCCTGTGGAGCTTCCTGCCCTTCCCCATCCTCATCGCACTCTATTCCATCATCCGCCAGCCGCTCAGCCGCTTCATGCTGCTCTCCAAGGACGTCGTGACGGAGATCACCTCCCTTGCCACCACCCTCGGCTACAACGCCGAGAGCGTGCGCGTGGGCTATGAAGAGATCGGCCTTGCCAAGTTCATCTCCGATAATTTTTCGGAGTTTGCCGGCAAGTTCGACGGACTTCTCAACGTAAACTACAACTTCCTCGGCCTTGACCTCACCGTCATGCCGACGGACGTGTGGAAGGACTTTTTCACCGGCGGCTGGCCCATCATCGGCATTGTGCTGATCCCCTTCATTTCCGCTGGACTGAGCTTTTTGCAGTCCAAGGTGTCCATGGCAGGCAACGTTGCCGCCGAAGGAAACGACGCCACCGCCCGTTCCAGCCGCATGATGATGTGGATGATGCCGCTCATGTCCCTGTGGATCGGCTTTACGCTGCCCGCGGCTCTCGGCGTTTACTGGATCGTCAACTCCCTGCTCTACGCCATTCAGGAAAAGGCTCTGACCAAATATTATAAGAACCACATGGAGGACGAGATCAGCGAGAAGGAAAAGCAGAAGCGCGAGGATCGTCTGCGCCGCATGGAAGCCGCCCGCGAGCAGCAGCGCAAGTTTGCTGCCGAAGAGGCGGAAAAGAAGACGCTCAAGGAAAAGCGCGCGGAAAAGCAGGCTGCCAAGGCCACCAAGAAGAAAAATTCCACCAATGAAAGCGGCCGTATCGGCGACCGCCCCTATGCCCGCGGCCGTTCCTACGACCCCGAGCACTACGGAGAATAATTGTAAGGAGCTTGTCTGAATGATCAAGTTTATTGACGTAACGGGCAAGACGGAGGACGAGGCGATCCAGAGTGCGCTCGCTCAGCTGGGAATGGACAGAGACGACGTTTCTGTTGAGATCCTTGAGCGTGCAAAGTCCGGCTTCCTCGGCATCGGCAGCGCGCCCGCGCGCGTTCGCGTGAGCTATGACGACGGCAAGGCCGAAGAAGCGGTCAAGCCGGCGGAAAAGCCTGCCGCACCCAAGCCCGAAAAGAAAG
>DPGF01000123.1 GCA_003522105.1 Oscillibacter sp. | reverse complement strand
GTGCCGGAGAAATTCTACACGGTTGCCCTGACCCTTGCGGACGGCGGCACCGCATCCAGCAAGCGGTTTGCACAGAAAGCAGATGTCGAACTGCTGCTTTCCAAATGCCGAAAGGAGGAGCGTGTTACGGTGCAGAAGATGGAACGCAAGGAGAAATCCGAAAGCCCGCCGCAGCTCTATGACCTTACCGCATTGCAGCGGGATGCCAACCGTCTGCTGGGATTTACGGCGCAGCAGACCTTGGATTATGCCCAAAGTCTTTACGAAAAACGGCTCATCACCTACCCCCGCACGGACAGCCGCTTTTTGACGGAGGATATGGCGGCATCCCTTCCGGGGTTGGTGACGGACACAGGCAGAGCGTTTGCCGTGGAGGAGCCGATTCCCATCCATGTGCAACAGGTCATCGATGGCAGCAAAGTCACCGACCACCATGCGCTACTGCCTACGAAAAGCATGGCAAAAGCAGACCTTGCCGCCCTCCCTGCCGGAGAGCGGAATGTCCTGCGGCTGATTTCCGCACGGCTGCTCTGCGCCGTAGGCGAACCGCACCGCTATGCAGAAACTACCCTCACCACCATCTGCGCTGAAGAGGAGTTTTCCGCAAAAGGCAAGGTGGTGCTGTCCGACGGATGGAAAGTCATGGAACGAAAAATGCTGGGGGAACTTCTGGGCAAGCAAAAGGAAGCAGTTGTTCTGCCCGATGCGCAAGAGCAGAGCCAGTGCAGCGTTGCTGATGCCGAACTGAAGGAAGGTCAAACGTCCCCGCCGAAATCCTACACGGAAGATACGCTCCTGTCCGCTATGCAGGCAGCGGGTGCAGACAGTATGCCGGAGGGTATGGAACGTCAGGGCATCGGCACCCCGGCCACCCGTGCCGCAACTATTGAAAAGCTGGTGCAGAAAGGCTTTCTGGAGCGCAAGGGCACCAAGAAAACCAAGGTGCTGCTGCCCACGGATAAGGGGAAAGCGTTAATCACCGTGATGCCCGAAGAGATCCAATCCCCGGAAATGACCGCCGATTGGGAAACGAAATTGCTGCAAATCGAACGTGGCGAAATGGAGCCGGAAGATTTTATGACTGAAATCAAAGAGATGATCTCCTCGCTGGTAAC
This sequence comes from Oscillibacter sp., assembly GCA_003522105.1. Classification (GTDB taxonomy): domain Bacteria; phylum Bacillota; class Clostridia; order Oscillospirales; family Oscillospiraceae; genus Hominicoprocola. Next base: position 3,386 of record DPGF01000123.1, on the reverse strand, counting down.
GACCACCGAGGCTAGGAAAGGAGCGAATGCGCTTATGAAAAACAAAATTATTGGTGTCTGCCCGAACTGCGGTAAGCCTGTCGTGGAGCGTGAAAAGGGATGGTTCTGCGAGAACCGGGAGTGCCGTTTCGTGCTGTGGAAGGACAATGCGTTCTTCAAGCGTCTGGGCAAGCGGCTGGATGCTCATGTGGCGGATAAGCTGCTGCGGGATGGGCGTGTCCGCCTGAAGGACTGCAAGAGTGCCAAGGGCAAGACCTACAATGCCACCGTGCTGCTGGGCACCGAACCCGATGGCCGCAGCAAGTTCAGTCTGGAATTTGAGGGAGGGTTCTGATGAAAGATGATGCCGTAATAAAGGACAACGAGGCGGTCTACCTCCTCAACGAGCAAACGTATCTGCATCTGCGGGAAAATCTCCAAGGTGTTGGGTACGAGGTCTTTGACAAAAGCAGCCCGCTCCCGGTGGAGGAAGGGCAGATTCCACGGGAAGCTCTGGGCAACACCCAGCGGCGCATCGAGACCGCCCGTGCGTACTATCTGGCAGAGCATCAGGACGAGCCTGTGGGGAGAATCCAAAATGTTGCCGTTACCACCTTGGAGAAGTTTCGCTCCGGGGTTCGCAAACGCCGGAATCTGGCTCCACGTTCTCTCCCGGAAAATGATGTGCGGTTCATTGACCCGATGTACAACGAGCTGTTCCGGGTGCCGGACGGCGGCGTTGTGCAGGTGACCTACCCGGACGGGCACCAGCACTCCGAGGTGGTCGAGTATCTCGATGACTACCACATGAAGATTGGTTCCTCTGTGCAGCACATCTGCGAATTTGCAGAGCGCATGGCACGCAGCCATGCCATCGTGGAGCCGGAGCCGCTGACGCAGCAGAACTGCCGAGCATGGAATCTGGAATATGACTGTTATCTCACAGTGCAGGCAGATAATGGCTCGTGGAATTATGCTCTTTATCAGGGCGACTGCTGCCTGTTGGAGCGTGGGAAAATTGACGCGCCCGAACTGATGATCGAGGAAGTGCGGGACGAGATCCTGTACAGCCACAACCTACGGAACAAGGACTGCATCCCGCTCACGCAAGAGGAGTTTGCACAAAAGCTCGCAGACCGAAACGGGATACAGTCATACCGTATGAAGCAATTCCAGCAAAGCGGGCACGACTGCTATCTGGTCATGCAGCTGCAACAGGATGCAGACCCTGCACTCCGCTTTGCCGCCATGCGCTATCTGAACAAGCAGAACATCGCTCCGTCCATTGAAAATTACGAGATCCTGTACCGGGGCAACCTCCCGGAAGGAAAGCGCAGCGTTCCGCAAGCGGAGCTGCTGGAACAACTGTACCAGAAATTCAACTTCGCCCGACCGACGGATTACCATGGGCACAGCCTGTCGGTCAGCGATGTGATCATGCTGAATCAGGATGGGAAGATTTCAGCGCATTATGTGGACAGCATCGGCTTCAAGGAACTGCCGGGGTTCCTGGATAAAAAGCCGGAACGCACCTCGGTTTTGCAAACGCTCAAAGAGAAGTGCGATGCCCCGGAGTGCAATCCCACCGTCTGCCGGAAAGCGAGGGCTGACCATGAACTTTAACCATGAAGAACTGATGCTGATGATGCTCTACAACACCGGCACCCGACTGGGGCTGGTGCAGGAGTTGCGACTGATGCAGTGCTACCTGATGCCCGACGAAACCGCCCTGCGTGAGCTGTCGGAGGGTGTTATCGAAAAACTGAAACTGTTGACCGATGCCGAGTTTGCCGAACTGGAATTTCCCCCGGACTGACTTTTGCCGCCTGCGGGCGGCATACATACTCTCTTTTACAATGCCATTTGGTGTGGTATACTGAACTCGACAACTCGGGATTTATCTGTATGATAATTCTGCAAAATAAAAAAACACATAGAATAGGTAAAATCTGAGTAAAGAATGTCTATAATGGTTCCGTAAAATCACGAAAATCATATTTTACGTACAGACATAAGCCGTGTCAAAATTTATACTAGATAGATGTAAGCTCATGTCCATATAAAACATCGCCTCAATCAAGGCCAGAACACGAAGCCATAGAAAGGATGATTCTATGAAATTATTAAAGCATGCCAATGTTTACACACCAGCTCCTCTCGGTAAAAGGGATGTGCTGATCGAGGGGGAGAGGATCCTCCGAATCGCGGAAGAAATCACAGGTTATGATGAACTTCCGGATGTCGATGTCTATGATCTCTCGGGAAAGACCCTCGTGCCGGCCTACATCGATCTGCATGTGCATATCACCGGTGGCGGCGGAGAGCAGGGTCCGGCTTCCCGTGTGCCGGAGTCTTCACTCAGCACCTTTTTTAAGAATGGTATCACGACCGTCGTCGGGCTTCTGGGCACGGACGGCATCACGAGAAGCCTCGAGAACCTGGTGGCGAAGGCCCGTGCACTGACAGAAGAAGGCATGACGGTGTATACATTGACCTCGTCCTATGGCTACCCGCCGACGACACTCACCGGCAGCGTCGAGCGGGACATCGTTCTGATCCCACCGATGATCGGTGTGAAGGTCGCGGTATCTGATCATCGAAGCTCGAATCCGGGTGGAGCGGAGCTGATCGCACTGGCAACAGCTGCACGCCGCGCCGGTCTGCTAAGCGGCACACCGGGGCTCGTGACGATGCACATGGGCAGCGGGAAGGCGAAGCTGGATCCGATTTTCTACGTACTGGATCACTCGGATGTACCGGCGAAGAACCTGCTCCCGACGCATATGCTGCGCTCACCAGAGCTCATCGACGCTGGCGTAGAGCTCGTGAAGCGAGGCGGCTACATCGACTGTACCGCCGGCTCGGATGAGGTGGCGGTGAAAGAGGATGCCCGAAAGCTCTTTGATTTACTGCACCGCGAGGGCGTAAATCCGGATCATGTGAGCCTGTCAAGTGACGCCTACGGGAGCCAGCCGCGTTTTAACGACGCAGGCGAGTGCGTGGGACTGACCTATGCGTCGCCGAAGTACCTGCATAAAACCATCCGGGCGCTGGTGCGCATGGGCATGCCGCTCGAGCAGGCACTGAAGCTTCTGACGACCACACCGGCGACTCTGCTCGCGCAGGATGGCCGAAAGGGATGCATCGCCGCAGGCGCCGACGCAGATCTCCTCGTACTGGATGAAGAGCTCGAGATCGACAGCCTCTTCGCGCGAGGACAGCTCGCGCTGTGGCAGAAGGAACTGCGCATGAAGGGAAGATTCGAAGAGTAAAGCGGATTTTATATCCTCTAGTTAAGATCATTGCTTATGCTGGCAGTTCAGCAGAAGGATACCCGAAAGAAATAAAAATATTTTTCTTTCTGTTTTTGATTGACAAATCGGGATTTGAAAGGAGCGTTTTCAATG
>DPGF01000032.1:22186-36215 GCA_003522105.1 Oscillibacter sp. | reverse complement strand
CGTTTTATGAAACGCCCATGACGCAGGAGGCAAAGCGCTGCGCGCTTGCGCTCGAACTTGCGCGCGCGGGCAAGACCGCGGCCATGGTCTGCTCGGGTGACAGCGGCATTTACGGCATGGCGGCGCTTGTTTACGAGCTGCGCGGCGAGAGCAGAGAACCGGAGATCGAGGTGATCCCCGGCCTGACGGCGGCGTGCAGCGCCGCGGCATTGCTGGGCGCACCGCTGACGCACGATTTTGCCGTCATCAGCCTGAGCGACCGGCTGACGCCGTGGGAGACCATTGAGAAACGCCTTGCGCATGCGGCGCAGGCGGATCTTGCTATCGCGCTTTACAATCCCGCGAGCCGCTCCCGCCCCGAGCATCTGAAGCGCGCGTGCGATATCCTGCTGCGCTTTCTGCCTGAGAATCGACTCTGCGGCATCGCGCGCAACATCGGCCGCGCGGGAGAAAACTGCCGCATGCTGACGCTCGGCGAGCTGCGGGAGGCGGAGGTCGACATGTTCTGCACCGTGCTCATTGGCAATGCCATGACCAAAACCATCGGCAGGCGGCTCATTACGCCGCGAGGATACAAAAATGTATAAGATCTGTATTTTTGCAGGTACGACGGAAGCGCGGCGGCTCGTGGAGCTTTTGAGTACGCAGCGGTATGTTGCCGTCACGGCCTGCGTGGCAACAGAATACGGCGAAACGCTTTTACCGGACGCCGACAATGTGACGGTGCGCTCGGGACGCATTCCGGTGTCGGAAATCATTCAACTGTTTTCCGACACAAAATATGATCTGGTGATCGACGCGACGCATCCTTACGCGGCGTCCATCACCGAGAGCGTCGCGCGCGCCTGCGCGGAGACGGGGACGGAGTATCTGCGCTTGCTGCGTGAAGCATCGGAGCAGGCAGAAGATGCGCTCTGCGTTGCCGACGCAGAGGAAGCGGCGGCGCTTCTTTCCAAGACAGAGGGGAATATCCTGCTGACGACGGGCAGCAAGGACTTGAAAATATACCGTAAGATCAAGGGCTTCCGCGAACGCGTCTACGCCCGCGTGCTGCCGCTGGACGCGTCGCTCGCGCTCTGCCGCGAGGCGGGAGTGGAAACGTCCCATATCCTTGCGATGCAGGGCCCGTTTTCCGAGGAGATGGACGAGGCGATGCTGCGCGCCGTGTCGGCGCAGTGGCTTGTGACGAAGGACGGCGGCGAAGCGGGCGGCTTTGCGGCAAAGGCCGCCGCGGCGCGGAAGGCCGGGGCGCAGCTTCTTGTGGTCGGGCGGCCGAAGCAGCGGGAGGGAAAAACCTTTTCGCAGGTGCTGGATCTGCTCGCCGCGCGCTTTGGCTGTGCTTTTCGTCCGGAGGTGCGCATTATCGGCATCGGCCCGGGAAGCCGGGAGATGATGACGCGCGAAGTCTGCCGCGCGATCGAGGAGGCGGACTGCCTGATCGGTGCGCAGCGCATGCTGGACGCTGCCGCGCGGGAGGGGCAGAAAACCTTTGCCGCCGTTGCGCCGCAGGAGATTGCAGACCATATCCATGCGCACCGCGAATTCAGACGAAGCGCAGTTGTGATGTCGGGCGATACGGGGTTTTTCAGCGGCACGAGAAAGCTGCTGCCGCTGCTTTCCGACTGTGAGGTCGATGTGCTGCCGGGGCTGAGCTCGCTCGCCTGCCTCTGCGCAAAGCTGCAAACGTCCTATGAGGACATTCACGTCGTCAGCCTGCACGGACGCGCGCACGATATTGTGCCGGAGGTGCGCGCGCATGAGCGCGTTTTCGCGCTCGTCGGCGGTGAGGACGGCGCAGCGCACCTGTGCGAAACGCTGGTAGAGAATGGGCTTGGCAAGGTGAAGCTGAGCATCGGCGAACGGCTGAGCTACCCGGACGAAAAGATTACCACCGGCACGGCGGAAGCGCTGCGCGGCGGTGCATTTGCGCCCTTGAGCGCCGTCTTGATCGAAAACGATCGCCCTGACGCCGTGGTGACCCACGGCTTGCCGGACAGCGCTTTCCTGCGCGGCGAGGGGGAGGGCGGCGTTGTACCCATGACGAAGAGCGAGGTGCGCGCCATCGCGCTCTCCAAGCTCCGCCTGAGCGAGCGTGCGGTCTGCTACGATATTGGTGCGGGCACCGGCTCGGTGGCCATTGAAATGGCGCTTCAGGCGAAAAAGGGGCGGATTTTTGCCATCGAGCGCAGGGCCGACGCGGTGGAGCTGCTGAAGAAAAATCAGGCGGCGTTTTCTGCCGAAAACCTGACGATCGTTTCCGGCACTGCGCCGGAGGCGTGCCGCGATCTGCCTGCACCGACGCACGTCTTTATTGGCGGCAGCGCGGGCAACCTGCACGGCATTCTGGCAGTGCTGCTGCAAAAAAACCCGCAGGTGCGCATTGTGGCAACGGCGGTCTCTCTGGAGAGCGTCGCCGAGCTGACGGCGTGCATGAAGGAATTTCCCTTTGCGGATACCGAGGTCGTGTCCGTCCAGATCGCCCGCAGCCGTAAGGCGGGGGCGTATCAGCTGATGACAGGGCAGAACCCGGTGTATGTGTTTACCATGCAGGCGGGAGGCGGCGCATGATTCGGCTGTTGCTGCCGCTTCTTGCCGGCTTTGGGATCGACTGCCTTTTGGGCGACCCGCACAGCCTGCCGCACCCGGTCGTGCTGATCGGAAAGACGATCAGCGCATTGGAGCGTGTGCTGCGCAAGATGTTTCCCAAAACGCCGCGCGGTGAGCGCGCGGCGGGGGCGGTGCTGTGGGGGATCGTGAGCGTTCTTGCAGCGGCGATTCCCGCGCTGATCCTCTGCGCTTGCGAAAAGGTGAGCCCGTGGCTGCGCCTTGCGGTCGAGAGCGTGATGTGCTGGCAGATTTTGGCGGCAAGATCGCTGCGGGATGAGAGCATGAAGGTCTACCGGGAACTCGAACACGGCAGCATCGAATCTTCGCGCCGCGCCGTTTCCATGATCGTGGGACGCGATACTGCGGCGCTCGACGACGCGGGCGTGACGCGCGCGGCAGTCGAGACCATCGCGGAAAATACATCGGACGGTGTGGTCGCGCCGCTGCTGTATCTGGCTGTCGGCGGCGCGCCGCTGGGCTTTTTTTACAAGGCGGTGAACACGATGGATTCCATGCTGGGCTATGTCGAACCGCCATACAAGAACATTGGTTTTGTGAGCGCGAAGGCAGACGATATTGCAAACTATCTGCCCGCGCGCCTATCCGCGCTGCTGATGCTTGCAGCAGGTGGGATCCTGCGCATGGACATCAAAAACGGTTGGAAGATTTTTCGCCGCGACCGCTATCAGCACGCAAGCCCGAACTCCGCACAGACGGAGTCGGTCTGCGCGGGGCTTTTGGGGGTGCGGCTTGCCGGCGATGCGTGGTATCACGGCGTGCTGCACAAAAAAGAGCACATCGGCGATGCGCTGCGCCCAATCACGCACGAGGACATCCCGCGCACCTGTCGGCTGATGTACGCCACAACAGTTTTGGCGCTGCTGCTTGGCTGCGCGGTGAGAGTGCTTATTTTTTCGCTGTGAGGGAGACGCATGTTGTACGGAAGAGAAAACTGCCATGGCGGAGATATTTATGCGGGCGACGTGCGCCTCGATTTTTCCGCGAGCGTCAGCCCGCTTGGCACGCCCAAGAGCGTGATCGACGCGCTCACACGGGTGCTGCCTGAGCTGTACCATTATCCTGACCCCCGCTGCCGGGCGCTCGTGCAGGCGATTGCGGAGTTTGAGCGTGTGCCGCAGGAAAGAATCCTCTGCGGCGCCGGTGCGTCCGAACTGATCTATACTTACTGCGAGGCCGTGCGCCCGAAACGTGCAATGGTGCTTGCGCCCACATTTTCCGAGTATGCAATTGCCTTGCAGCGGACAGGCTGCGAGATCGTGCGCCATACGCTTGCTGCGGAGCAGCACTTTGACCTGCAAGAGGATCTTCTGCCGCGCCTTTCGCGCGAAGGGATCGACGCGCTGTTCCTCTGCAACCCCAACAACCCGACGGGGCGGCTGATCCAGGGGGAGCTGCTTGAAAAGATCCTGCTGCGCTGCCGCGAGAGAAACATTGCGCTTTTTGTCGATGAATGCTTTTTGAGCCTGTCGGACGGAGCCGATGATCTGACGCCGTTTTTGCCTGACGTTCCGCAGCTTTTTATCCTCAAGGCGTTTACGAAAAGCTATGGCATGGCGGGGCTGCGGCTTGGCTACGGCCTGTGCGCAGACAAAGAGCTGCTGCAAAAAATGTCGGCGGGAGCGCCGCCGTGGACGGTTTCAACGCCGGCGCAGGCGGCAGGCGTCGCCGCGCTGAAGAACGCGGCGTTTCTTGCCGAAAACCGCGCGCTCATCCGCGCAGAGCGGCCGCGGCTTGAAGAAGAGCTGCGAAAGCTCGGCTTTTGGGTGTGCCCATCGCAGGTGAATTATATCCTCTTTCACGGCGCACCGGACTTGCATGAAAAATTGATGCGGCGCGGCATGGCGATCCGGAACTGCGCAAATTTCGAGGGATTGGCACCCGGCTGGTACCGCGTCGCGGTCAGGCGGCGCGAAGAGAACGAGCAGCTCATTGCGGCGATCAAAAGCGTGGCGGAGGAGTGAGCGCATGGCAAAGAATATTATGATCCAGGGCACGATGTCCAACGCGGGCAAGAGCCTGCTTGCCGCGGGGCTTTGCCGCGTTCTGAAGCAGGACGGTTATCGTGTTGCGCCCTTCAAGAGCCAGAACATGGCGCTCAACTCCTTCATCACGAAAGATGGCGGAGAGATGGGGCGCGCACAGGTGGTGCAGGCCGAGGCTGCGGGCATCGAGCCGGACACGCGCATGAACCCGATCCTGCTCAAGCCGACGACGGACGTCGGCAGTCAGGTCATCGTCAACGGGCGCGTGCAGGGCAATATGCCAGCGATGGAATACTATCGCAGAAAACGTGATTTTATCCCTGCGGTGATGGAGGCATACGAGAGCCTCAGCAGGGAGTACGATGTTATTGTGATCGAGGGGGCGGGCAGCCCCGCAGAGATCAATTTGCAGGAAAATGACATTGTCAACATGGGGCTTGCCCGCATGGTGGACGCGCCGGTGCTGCTGGTGGGAGACATCGACCGCGGCGGCGTGTTCGCCCAGCTCTACGGTACGGTGGCGCTGCAAAGCGAAGAGGACAAAAAGCGCATCAAGGGCGTCGTTGTCAACAAATTCCGCGGCGACCGCGCAATTCTGGAGCCGGGGCTTAAAATGCTCGAGCAGCTCTGCGGCGTTCCCGTGGCGGGCGTTGTGCCGTACCTCTCTGTGGATATTGACGATGAGGACAGCCTGAGCGAACGCTTCGGGCGCGGCAGGGAGCCGCGGCTCATCGACATTGCCGTGATCCGCCTGCCGCGCATCTCGAACTTTACGGATTTTTCTCCGTTTGAGCACTATGCGAATGTTTCGCTCCGCTATGTGGAGCGTGTGCGCGACCTGCGCGCGCCGGACATGATCATACTGCCCGGTACAAAGAGCACGATCGCCGACCTTGGGTGGCTGCGGCAAAGCGGACTGGAAGCGGCGATCAAAAAGGCCGCGAGCGGCGGCACACTGGTTTTTGGCGTCTGCGGCGGCTATCAGATGTTGGGACGGCATATTTCCGACCCCGAGCAGGTCGAGGCTGCGGGCATAACGGAGATCGACGGCATGGACCTTTTGCCGGGGGAAACGGTATTTGAAGGAGCAAAGGTGCAGACGCAGACAAGCGGCGTGTTCTCCGGTGTTGAGGGGCTGCTCTCTGCGCTGAACGGCAAACGCTATGCGGGCTACGAGATCCACATGGGCCGCAGCGAAGCGCGTGGCGCGCTTGTCGGCACGGATAATGTCTGCGGCAGCTATGTTCACGGCATCTTTGACGAGCAGGAGGTCACCGACACGATCTTAAAGGCGCTGTGCGAGAAAAAGGGTGTTTCCTTCAAAGCGCTTGGCAATTTTGATTGGAAAGCCCACAAGGAGCGCCAGTATGATCTGCTCGCGGACGCGGTGAGAGCGGGACTTGATATGGATCTTATCTATCGCATTTTAGAGCGGGAGGTGTGAGCATGCGGGGATTTGTGCACCTGTACTGCGGCGACGGAAAGGGCAAGACGACGGCGGCGGTTGGGCTGAGCGTCCGGGCATCGGGCGCAGGAAAGAGCGTGCTGTTTACGCAGTTTTTGAAGGACGGCAGCTCCTCTGAACTGAACGTCCTGCGTGCGCTGCCGAACGTTAAAGTCCTCTGCTGCGCGCGGAATTTTGTTTTTTTCCGCTCGATGGACAAAGAGACACGGGCGGCGGCGCGGCGGGCCTATACGGCGCTTCTGGAAGAGACGCTGCAAAAAAGTGCGGACGGCGTTGCGCTGCTCGTGCTTGACGAAGCGGTCGCCGCCTGCAACCATGGCCTCATTGAAGAGGCGCGGCTGCTTGATTTTTTGCACCATAAACCGGAAGATCTTGAGGTCGTGCTGACGGGACGAGAACCGTCGCAGCGCTTGCTGGACGCGGCCGACTATGTGACGGAAATGAAAAAGCGCGCGCACCCGTTTGACAAGGGTGTTTCCGCGCGCCTGGGGATCGAGTTTTAAGGAGAGAGCAGTGCAGAAAAAGATCGAAGCGCTCGTGCGCGCCGTTCAGCCGCTGGATCAAAAGGCGATGTTGGCGGCGGAAGCATATCAGGCGCGGCTTGCCAAGCCGCCGGGCAGCCTGGGGCGGCTCGAAGAGCTTTCCGTTCAACTGGCGGGCATTACGGGGAAAGTCCACAACGAGCTGCCCCGAAAACAGCTGCTTGTCTTTGCCGCGGACAACGGCGTGGTGGCCGAGGGCGTTTCCAGTGCGCCGCAGTCCGTGACGATGCAGCAGACGATCAACCTGACGCGGGGAAAGACCGGCGCGGCGGTGCTCGCCAAGCGCTTTGACTGCGGCCTCACCGTGTGCGACGTCGGCGTGAATGCCGACATTTGCGAGAGCGCTGTTCTGAACCGTAAAATTGCCTACGGCACGCAGAATATCTGCGCCGGCCCCGCGATGACGCGGGAGCAGGCCTTGCAGGCGATCTTGACCGGCGCGGCGGTCGCGGAAAACGTCGATGCGGACGCTGTCGGTATCGGCGAGATGGGCATCGGCAACACGACGACTTCGTCGGCGGTGCTTGCCGTGCTGCTGGGGGCGGACGTTGACAAGGTGACGGGACGCGGCGGCGGCATCACGGAGGAGAGCTTCCGGAAAAAGAAAGCGGTTATCCGTACCGCCGTTGCGGTGAACCGGCCGAACAGGAACGATGTGATCGACGTGCTCGCCAAGGTCGGTGGGTTTGATCTTGCGGCGATGTGCGGCGCCTTCTTGGGCGCGGCGGCGGCACGCCGCCCTGCGGTCATCGACGGGTTCATTTCCGCCGTGGCGGCGATGTGCACCGTCAGGCTCTGTCCGCTCGTGCGCGGCTATCTGATCCCGAGCCACGCCTCGTTCGAGATCGGCTATCGCCTTGCGATGGAGGAACTGGCGCTGCGGCCGCTGTTTGATCTCGGCATGCGGCTGGGCGAGGGCAGCGGCTGTCCGCTCGCCTTTCAGGTGCTCGACGCCGCCTGTGCCGTCATGAACAACATGGCGAGCTTTGACGAGGCGGGCATCAACGACGACTATCTGGAAGAAATTCGGCAGGGCGACCAGTTCACACCCTGAGAGAAAGGAGGGCACATGGGGACGCTGATTTTGGTTGCGGGCGAGAATGGCAGCGGCAAGAGCCGCTGCGCGGAGAACATCGTTGCGCAAACGACAGGCAGGCGCTACTATATCGCCACCATGCAGCCCTGCTCGGAGGAAAATCTGCGGCGCGTGGAAAAGCACCGCCGGCAGCGCAGGGACTTGCGTTTTACAACGCTTGAGCTGCCGCATCGAGTCGGCGCGGCAGCAGTCGAAAACGGAAGTGTCGTGCTGCTTGAGGACGTGTCGAACCTGCTGGCGAACGCAATGTTCGAATGCGGCGGGAACGAAGAGAGCGTATACGGGGATATTGAGGCGCTGCTGTCGCGCTGCCGTATTCTTGTCGCGGTGACGATCACAGGGCTGCGCGAGGACGGATACGACGGCGAAACGGTGGCCTATATCCGTGCGCTGAACGGTTTGAATCAGAGGCTGCTTGTCCGTGCCGCGGCAGCGGTGACGATGAAAGACGGACAGCCGTTTGCCGAAAAGGGAGAGTTGAATGAAATTATTTGAACCGCTTCTTATCGCGCTGTCAACATACAGCGCGATCCCCGTTCCGCAGTTTGACTGGAACGAAAAAAATATGCGCTATGCGATCTGTTTTTTTCCGGCGGTGGGGCTTTTCTGCGGCGCGGCGCTTTGGCTGTGGGCGGTCATTGCACAGGCGACGGGCATGAGCGGCGTTCTGTTCGCAGCAGTTGCAGCGTGTTTGCCGATCCTTGTCACCGGCGGTATCCACATGGACGGCTATCTTGACACGGTGGACGCGCTCGCATCGCATCAGACGCGCGAAAAAAAGCTCGAGATCATGAAAGATCCGAGCTGCGGCGCGTTTGCGGTCATCTATTCCGGCGTGTATCTGCTTGCTTACGTAGGCTTTGCCTGCGAGGTGTATCTTGCGGGGAAGATCCTGCTGCTCTGCCCGCTGTTTGTGCTCTCCCGCGCGCTGTCGGGTCTGTGCGCGGTGAATCTGCCGAACGCGAGAAAGGCGGGCATGCTCTGCGCATTTACGAGCCTTGCCCGGCGCCGCACGGCGACGGCGGGGCTTGCGCTCACCGGATTTGCAGCGGCAGCGGGCATGATCTGCCTTTCGCCTGCTGCCGGCGGAACAGCAGCGGTGTTTGCCGTCCTCTCCGCGCTGGTGTACCGCAGGTTCGCCATGGCGCAGTTCGGCGGCGTGACAGGCGACACCTCCGGCTTCTTCTTGCAGCTCTGCGAGCTGTGCGGATTGGTCGGCGCCTGGGTCGGAGGGCTGCTGTGATCGACATTCTTTTCATCCGCCACGGTGCAACGGAAGGAAATCTCCACCGGCGTTACATCGGCCGCACCGATGAGCCGCTGTGCGCGGCGGGCATTGCGCAGGCGGAGCGCCTGAGGGGGCGGAATCCATCCGCGGACTGCCTTTTCGTCAGTCCGCTGCTGCGCGCGCGGCAGACGGCGGAGATCGTATTTCCGCAGATGCCCTACGCACTTGTGGAAGGGCTGCGTGAAACGGACTTTGGCCGCTTCGAGGGAAAGAACGCGGACGAGCTTTCCTCAGACCCCGCCTATCAGGCATGGGTGGACGCGATGTGCCTGACGCCCATTCCGGGCGGGGAAGCGGCAGCGGACTTCAAAAAGCGCTGCTGCAAGGCATTTGCAGAAACGGCTGCGGCCGTGCCGGACGGCATGTGTGCGGCATTTGTCGTGCACGGCGGCGTCATCATGGCAGTTCTGGAGTTCTTTGCGTACCCAAAGCGCGACTTTTACGCCTATCATATCGGAAACGGAGAGTGCCTTGCCTGCACGTATGACGGGCAGACGCTGCGTGTCAAAAGCATTGCGCGCTGAAACTCGCAGTGTCAGGATCATAACGGGTTCGACGACACCCGCGGCGTGCTCGCTGGATTTGAGAGGATCTCTCCGGAAATGTGCATCTGGTTTTCCACGCAGGTCACCTCGCAGGCGACGCGGGAATAGGGATCTTGTACCAGCAGCTTCTCCACACCGATCGCTTCCTGTCAGGATTTTTTCGCCATCTTTCCGGTGAGCTGAACGCCTTTCTTCTTGGGAAGAGAATTCCACAGCTCATCGGCAACCGGCGCCCACTTTTCAGCGGCGGGGACGCAGCGGTTGCAGTAATCGCAGGCGCGCTCGGGGCTTTCAAGATCCGTGGAACGGGCACCGGATTCCTCCACGATCTGCGTCAGACGACCGGGGTTATCCAGTACGGGGCAGGGGCGCAGCATGTTGTCATTGAAGGGCTGGCTGCGGCGATAGGCCATAAAGAGCGGGGACTGATAGCACTCAAGCAGCGTTTTTTCCTTGATGTTGGAATCGGAGTAGTGAATGAATGCGCAGGGCTCCATGTCGCCGTTGGCATTGATGTGGCAGTAGCCGCGTCCGCCGGCGATGCAGCCGCCGACCGCGTCGCCGTCGTTCCAGAAGTCCATCGTAAAGAGGGGCTTGGTCTTGCGGAACTTGTGGATCTGCTCATACATGAACTTGCGTTGCTCCGCAGTGGCGATCAGCTCCGGCACGGCTGCCGCGCCGATGGGCATATAGGTGAACAGCCATGCGAATTTTGCACCCATATCGATCATGGAATCGAAATATTCCTCGCTGCCGATGACCTCGACATTCTTGCTGGTGTAGCAGCAGGAAATGCCAAAGAGCAGCTTGCGCTCTTTCAGGCGCGTCATGGCCTCGATGACCTTGCGATAGGTGCCCTCGCCACGGCGGAAGTCGGTCGCTTCCTCAAAACCCTCGATGCTGATGGCGGGGACGAGGTTCTTCACGCGCAGCATTTCGTCGGCAAAGGCATCGTCGATCAGCGTGCCGTTGGTGAAGGTGAGGAAGGCGCAGTCGTCGTGCTTTTCACACAGGCGAATCAAATCGGCCTTGCGTACCAGCGGCTCACCGCCGGAGTAGATATAAACGTAGGTTCCCAGCTCTTTGCCCTGGCAGATGATGCTGTCCAGCTGTTCATAGCTGAGGTTCAGTTTGTTGCCGTATTCCGCCGCCCAGCAGCCGGTGCAGCGGAGATTGCAGGCAGAGGTCGGATCCATCAGGATCGCCCAGGGGACGTTGCACTGGTACTTATCCTGCATTTTCATGGTGGCGGGCGTGCCGATCAGCGTGCCGTTGATGACAACGGTCTCCACCAGTTTTTTGCGCTGTTCGCCGTCAATGTCCGTCCACAGGCTCTTCACCAGCTTCGACCAGTTGTTGTTCGGGTCTGAAAGCGCGGCACGGATTCCTTCAACCTGCGTGGTGACGGCCTGACCGTTTTTGTCATATTTTTCCAGCATATCGAGCAGGTTGGGAAGATTGGCTTCCGGATCCTTGTCCAGATAGCTGTAGACCTGCTTCATGGCAAAGCCCTTTAACACTTCGGAGGCGTTCATAACAACAGTTCCTTTCTGTTTTGTATTGCTTTGAGTATTATTATCTTAACGAAATCTATATACGAAAACTATGGACGAAAAAGTCGAAGCGTATGGTTTTATGCAGAAGCATCGGCAATGCGCAAATTTGCGCAGAACTGTCGTTTTACGCAAAAAGAGCTGTCTCCAGTGCGGGAGACAGCTCTTTTTCATAATATGGCGATTATCTACTCGGCGGTTTGGAGCGCGCCGTGCAGGAAACTGTCGAACAGCGTGCCCAACCGGTCGACGCTTTCATCAATATCGTTTTCCATGCCGTTCCAGAAAAACTGCATCACAAAGCCGATGAAGGCGTAGCGGCAGAAGGAGGAGATGCTGCGCAGATTTTCCTCGGAAATATCGCGTCCCTCCGCCGCCTGATGTACCACGCGGGAGAAGGCGTCGTCCGTCAGCGAGAAAATGTACCGCTCCAGACGGTCGCGGGAGAGACCGTCGAACACGTGGTAAATGGTTTTGGAATGCTCCTTGCATCGGCGCAGAGCCCCCTTGCCGCCTATTGATATTTTGATATTTTTGTGATTTCTCCTTGACAAGAGCGAAGTCGTGTTATACCATGTCGCTGAGAGAAGAACACTTCCTCGTAATATGAATATGCACGGAGGACAAACACATGCGTATGATGGACGCGATCGTCAAGCCCGCGGCAGCTCCCGGACTGGAACTGCGCCAGGTTCCTGTCCCCACCCCCGGCGCGGGGGAAGTGCTCATTAAGGTACACAAGACCGCAATCTGCGGCACGGACGTACATATCTACGACTGGAACGAGTGGTCGGCCCAGCATGTGAAGCCGCCGATGGTCATCGGACATGAATACGTCGGTGAGATCGCCGAGCTCGGCGCAGGCGTGACGGGGCTTACCGTCGGTCAGCGCGTTTCCGGCGAGGGGCACATTACCTGCGGCCACTGCCGCAACTGCCACACGGGCAACATCCAGTGGTGCAAGAACACCACAAGCGTCGGCGTGGACCGCGACGGCGCGTTTGCCGAGTATGTCTGCATCCCGGCGCGCAACGTTGTGCTCATCGATCCCTCGCTTGACGAGGACGTGGTCGCCATGTTCGACGCGGTCGGCAACGCGACGCACACGGCGCTGATGTTCAACCTCGTCGGCGAGGACGTGCTCATCACGGGCGCGGGCCCTGTCGGTATCCTCGCTGTCGCCATCGCCAAGTATGCCGGCGCGCGCCGCGTGGTCGTCACGGATCTCAACGACTACCGTCTCGGCCTTGCGCTCAAGATGGGCGCGGACGCGGCCATCAACTCCGCCAAGCAGGATCTCACGCTCGCCATGAAGGAGCAGGGTCTGGTCGAGGGCTTCGACGTCGGCTTTGAAATGTCCGGTTCCGGCGCTGCGCTGCATCAGATGATCGGCGTGATGCGCAACGGCGGCAAGATCAGCCTGCTCGGCCTTGGCAACGGCCCTGTCCAGATGGATATGAACCTTGTCATCGGCAAGGGCCTGACGCTGCAGGGTATCTACGGCCGCAAGATGGACAACTGGCACCAGATGAGCTACATGGTACAGGGTGGGCTGGATCTCACCCCTGCCATCACCCACCGCTTCCACTACACCGAGTTTGAAAAGGGCTTTGAAGCCATGCACAGCGGCATGAGCGGCAAGGTCATTCTCGACTGGACGACGAAAAAGGAGGACGAAGCAGAATGAAGACCGCATACGAGAGCTACCGCGCAGAGCTTGCCGCCATCCGTGAGGCGGGCACCTACAAGGATGAGCGCATCATCACCACCCCGCAGAAAAGCCGCATCGACACCACCGCCGCGCACGGCGTCGTGAACATGTGCGCGAACAACTACCTCGGCCTTTCCAACCACCCGCGCCTGATCGAGGCGGCGAAGAAGAGCTATGACGACTGGGGCTTCGGCCTTTCCTCCGTCCGCTTCATCTGCGGCACGCAGGAGATCCACAAGACGCTCGAGCGCAAGATCGCCGACTTTGTCGGCATGGAGGACGCCATCCTCTATTCCTCCTGCTTTGATGCCAACGGCGGCCTTTTTGAAACGCTGCTGGGCGCGGAGGACGCCGTCATCTCCGATGAGCTGAACCATGCGAGCATCATCGACGGCGTGCGCCTCTGCAAGGCGCGCCGCTACCGCTATAAAAACAGCAATATGGACGATCTGCGCGCCCAGCTCGTGAGCGCGCGCGAGGCGGGCTGCAAGAAAATCATCATTGCGACCGACGGCGTTTTCTCCATGGACGGCTACATCGCCAACCTCAAGGGCATCTGCGACCTCGCCGATGAGTTCGACGCGCTCGTGATGGTCGACGACAGCCATGCCGTCGGCTTTATGGGCGAGCACGGCCGCGGTACGCCCGAGTTCTGCGGCGTGATGGACCGTGTCGATATTCTGACCGGCACCTTCGGCAAGGCCATGGGCGGCGCCTCCGGCGGTTACACCGCCGCCAAGCGCGAGATCGTCGACCTGCTGCGTCAGCGCAGCCGCCCCTACCTCTTCTCCAACTCCCTCGCCCCGGCCATCTGCGCGGCGACGATCGCAACGATCGATATGCTGACCGAGTCCACCGCGCTGCGCGACAAGGTGCATGAGAACGCGCGCTACTTCCGCGCGGAGATGGAAAAGCTTGGCTTTGATCTCCTGCCCGGCGAGCACCCGATCGTGCCCGTCATGCTCTACGACCCGAAGGTGGCGAACGAGTTCGCCCGCAGAATGCTCGAAAGGGGCGTGTACGTCGTCGGCTTCTGCTATCCGGTCGTGCCCAAGGGCCGCGACCGCGTGCGTACGCAGATCTCCGCGGGTCACACGAAGGAAGACCTCGATTTCGCGGTCAAGTGCTTCGGTGAAGTGAAGAAGGAAATGGGCCTGTAAATAAAAATCATTGGGCGCATCATTCAAAAAGAACGTGCAGCAGCGGATATCCGCTGCTG
>DPGF01000032.1:21365-22001 GCA_003522105.1 Oscillibacter sp. | reverse complement strand
GCGGATATCCGCTGCTGCACGTTTTGCATTCAGTTGCCTGACATTCAGCTTCCCAGATTCAGCTCGTAGGTGCAGAGATAGAAGAGGAACGACGTCATCTGATAGCGGCTGATGCGCGTGTTGTAAGCGTCAAGCAGCTCGTCGAGGTTGCTGTCGCGCGAGGTGATGTCCTTCTGGTTGCACCAGAGCATGGCCTTGGCGGCTTCTCTTGTGAGGTTCGAGTTGTCGCTCATCACCTGCAGGAGCTGGGACTGATCCACATTGGTGTTGATCCCGGCAAGAGCAGCAAAGCGGTAGATCAGCATGCAGGCGCCGCGATAATCCATTTTCTCGTCGTAGCCGGTGTACAGCAGGTCGCTCTGGCGCAGGATCCTTGTCTGATAGGCCCAGCATACGGCATCGTAGTAAGGATAGGAGGCGTTGAAGGAGCGGCTCTCGTAATCGGGCGGCAGGGCGGAGTTGTCTGTTTCGGGGCGTCCGGCGATGCGGTAGAGCACATCGACAAACTCACCCAGCTTTGCAGTGGACTGACCACCGAAGTTGTCCGGGGATTCCGGATCCACGTAGCCGTTGCGATACATATAGAGGACGCTTGCCTGGTTGAAGATGCTCTTGATGTCCGTAAACACCACCGTA
>DPGF01000032.1:20755-21163 GCA_003522105.1 Oscillibacter sp. | reverse complement strand
GTCCGTAAACACCACCGTATCCTTGAGACTGCCGCCGCTCGGCTCTTTGTTGAAGACGTGAGCGTAGTAATCGCTGTTGACGATGTTGCTGGAAACCTTGAACTTGTTGTCCACATACAGGCAGTAGGCGTGCAGCAGCTCGTCGGAGATGACGATGCTGTCGTCGGCGGGAATGACCGTTTCCGTATCGGCGTCGTAGCGGAAGGCTTTCGTCAGGAACGAACGGTTCGACAGCATGGCGATATGAACACCGCTCGAGAGCACGTCCGTGCCGGCCAGCAGACGGGAATCATACTCCACGCCGAAGAGGTTGAGGAGCGTCGGCAGGATGTCCGCCGTGGAACAGTATTCGTCCACCACAATGTTCTCCGAAAGGCCGGGAACATAGCAGATGAAGCTGTTGCGGTA
>DPGF01000032.1:1736-20568 GCA_003522105.1 Oscillibacter sp. | reverse complement strand
TAGCAGATGAAGCTGTTGCGGTATTTCTCAAACTTGGTGTCCAGCGTCTGCCCGGCAAGCTCGTTGTATTCCTCCTCCGTGAGACCGTAGGGATAGTGGTCGTTCGTGAGGGCGATGCAGGTCTTGTCGGCAATGCCGGCGGCCTCCAGCTGCTGTATCAGGTATTGCAGCGCGTACTCAAGCTCTAAATTGCAGGCAATATATGCCTTGACCGGCTCGGAGTAGGGGAGATCTTCCACCGCGGCTTTGTTCTTGGCGCTCATGGCGTTGTCCCAGTTGTACTGGTAATGACCGCTGAAGGTCATGTAGTAGGCATGGAATGGCTCTTTGCTGTTGATGTAGTCGTTCACGGAGGCCTCAATCATCTCAAGATCCGAGGACGGCCAGTCGATCTTCACGTTCAGGCCGGAATCCGCTGCCTTGAAGTCGTAGCCCATGTTGGCGTGGGTGATGTTGCGGTTGTAGAAATCGCCGATGTAGTCGTGATAGCCGTAGGACTTGTAGCCCATTCCGTTCAGCGCGTTGCCGAGGCAGAAGGGAAGATAGTTGGTGCCCGCCACATTGAAGCTCGAATCCGTCTTGGTGCGGGACATATCCGGGTAGAGACCCATGCACATGGTGTATTCGCCATTGGTGGTGACGGACTGGAACGAGCCGTAGTAGTTTTTAAAAATGATGCCCGTGTGGGTCATTTTATAGAGGGCGGGCGTTAGTTCCTCGCTGATGAACCACGGGCAAAAGCTCTCGGCGCAGATGGTGATGAGGTTATAGTCCTTCAAAAGCCCTGTGTAGTTGCTCTTGCGGCTGGGCGTTATCTTGGCGAGGTATTCGTCCGTTGCCTTGAGAATGGCGCTGTCGGTGCTGCCCGCCAGCTTCGTGAAGTCGATGCTCTCGATCACGTTGAAGGAGTTGCTGCTATACGGCTGCTGATCGCTGCTGACTTCCAGCGTGGAGGGCGTAAAAAAGGTGATGTCGCCGTCATCTCCGGCGATCATATAGTGAAGCTCCTGCACGGTGGTGGCGATCATACCGACCTTTTTATAACTGCTGTCGGTGGAGGTGTTTACATTGGAGAGCGTCTTATAGACGGAAAAGGGCTTGTTGCGTCCGACGAACAAGAGCCCTACCGTCACCAAAACCAGTACGAGCAGCAGCGCAAAGGACGCCTGCGCCTGCTTCCAGCGCAGACGGAGCTTCAGCGTCGGGACCTTTCGCAGTGCAAGGCATGCGATTACTGCGATCAGCGGCAACAGCAGCAAAATGATGCGCGGCAGGTTTTTGAAAATCGCGTAGAAGATCTGAGAGTTGAAGTTTGTGATCACGTTCTCGCCCATGCTGACCTGGCTGATGGGCATGAAGTTGCCGAAGATGCACTGATAGACCAGCTGTACCTCGGCAAACAGCACCTGCACCGCTACAAGCAGCACGCCAACGGTCTGGCGAAGGATCTTGGGCAGGAATGAGGTGAGAAGCGAGAAAAAGACACCGGCTTGCAGCGCAAACAAAATAAGGTAGATGGTGTGTCTGTCCAGCTTGTGGTAGACGCACAGGTGCAGGCACAGCTCCACATAGATGCCGGTGAAGCAGAACAGCAGCAGATCGGCGATCCACGTTTTCCAAAGGCTGCGACGCGGGGACTGCGCGGCGTCGGGCGTTTCGGATGCGGGGGCAGCGGGCTGCTGCGTGGTTATAAGGGAAGTATCGTCAGTTTTTAGTTTCATAAATTGTTCTCCTGCTGAAGGCTTTTTCAAAAAGAAAAATCGCTTGCGAAATTTGCCGAAATATTGACACGGAGCCTATCATAGAGCAAAAGCGCGAAAAAGGCAATCATTCTTGTGAAAAAATTTGAAAAAGCTTTACAATTTGCGCGACAGGACGTGCTCAAATCGTGCTTTTTATGACAAAAAGGCAGAAAATGGCAGCAATTATGCTTGACTTTGAATAGATCCTGTGATATTCTGCCACGGAAACAGGTTACGGACCGAAAGGGATAACGACTGTGCTCAAAGGCACAGTCGTTATCTTTTTTTATGCTCCGAACCATAGGAGGAAAAGCAACATGTATTTGATGATCGACAACTACGACTCATTTGTGTATAACCTGAAGGCATATTTGGAAGAGTTGGGCCGGGACATTATGGTGCGCCGGTCAGATGAGATCACGATCGAAGAGATCGAGGCGATGGCCCCGCAAGGCATCATTCTCTCCCCGGGGCCGAAGCGCCCGTGGGACGCAGCACTGTGCGTAGAAACGGTGAAGCGCTTTCAGGGCAGGGTGCCGCTGCTCGGCGTGTGCCTGGGCCATCAGGTGCTGGGCCACTGCGCGGGCGCCACGGTGGAAAAGGGCACTCGCCCCATGCACGGCAAGGTGACGCGAGTGCATCACCATGGCACGGGGCTTTTCGCGGGCCTGCCGGAGGAATTCAACGTGACGCGCTACCATTCGCTCGTGGTGCGCGAGGATACCCTTCCCGCGGACTATCAGGTGGACTGCGTTGCAGATGACGGCACAGTGATGGCGCTCTCGCACCGGACGCTTCCGATGTATGGCGTGCAGTTCCACCCCGAGGCGGTGCTGACCGAGTACGGCCACGAGATGCTGGAGAATTTCTGCCGCATGGCGGAGGAAAAGGGGGTGTCGGCATGAAGCGCGTCACCGTAGAATTGGAGCGATACGTTCCCGCGTCGGAGGTCTTCCGCCTGGCGGCGAAGGAGCCGGGCTGCGCCTTTCTGGACTCCTCTCTCGTCAACGAGCTGGGGCGATGGTCGATCCTGGGGCTGCGCCCCTATAAGACGCTCGTGAAGGAGCAGGACGGCAGTTTCACCGAGGACGATGTTTCCCGTCCGGACACGGACTTTGAAACGCGGCTGGGAGAATTTCTCCGGCTGAACCGCGACGAGAACGAGACGGCGCTGCCAATCGTTTCCGGCGCCATCGGCTATTTTTCCTATGATTACGGGCGCGAGCACATGGGCGTTCCCTCCGGTGAGCAGGACGTCGAGCCGATCCCGCAGGCGCGGGTGGTGTTCTATGACTTACTGCTCATCGAGGATTGCCATGGAAAGCGCGTGTGGCTCTCCGCCTGCGGCCAGACCGAGGACGCGCTTGAATTGCTCGCGCGCTTCCGCCGGAACATCGAACGCGGAATGGAAAAGGGCTTCCCGGCCCTGCCCGACGCGCACGCGACAAAGCCCATCACCGTCCGCCCCAACTTTGAAAAGGAAGAATACAAGACGGCGGTGGATCGCATGATCCGCTACATCATCGAGGGCGACATTTATATTGCCAACATGACCCAGCGGCTGGACGTTATGAGCGACCGCGAGCCGCTCGCGGTCTTTGAGCATCTGCGCACGCACAATCCCTCGCCCTTCGGCGGCTACCTTGACTGCGGAGATCACCAGATCATCTGCGCCTC
This sequence comes from Oscillibacter sp., assembly GCA_003522105.1. Classification (GTDB taxonomy): domain Bacteria; phylum Bacillota; class Clostridia; order Oscillospirales; family Oscillospiraceae; genus Hominicoprocola. The sequence continues at coordinate 17,149 of DPGF01000032.1, read as the reverse complement.
ACCGGAGCGCTTTCTGCGTTTGCGCGACGGCGTGGTGGAAACGCGCCCCATCAAGGGCACGCGCAAGCGCGGGGAGACGCCGGAGGAGGACGAGGCGCTGCGCCAGGAACTCGAGCAGTCGGAAAAGGACAAGAGCGAGCTTCTCATGATCGTGGACCTTGAGCGCAACGACCTCAACCGCGTCTGCCGTCCGGGCAGCGTGGAGGTGACGGAGCTGTTCACTGTGGAGACCTACGCAACGGTCTTCCATCTGGTGTCCAACATCCGCGGCGAGCTGGCGCAGGGGAGCGACGTGACCGATCTTCTGCGTGCGGCCTTCCCCGGCGGCTCCATCACGGGCGCGCCCAAGTACCGCGCCATGGAGATCATCGACGAGCTGGAGCACGGCAAGCGCGGGCTGTACACCGGCTCCATCGGTTACCTGACACTGGACGGGGAGTGCGACCTGAACATCGTTATCCGCACCGCGCTCCACCGCGACGGACGCTACCACCTGGGCGTGGGCGGCGGCATCACCTCGGAGTCGGATCTGGAATTTGAGTATGAGGAAACGCTGCAAAAGGCGAAGGCCGTGCTGGAGGCGCTGCAATGAGAACGACCATGACGATGGACGACGGCGTTCAGTTTGGTCTTGGCGCGTTTGAGACCATCGCGGTGGAGCGGGGGAAGGGGATCCTTCTCTCCCGGCACCTCGCGCGCCTTAGGCGTTCGGCGCAGTTCCTGGGGCTGGGCGATCTTGCTGAGCGCGGCCTCACGATGGAGCGTGCGGCAGAATGGATCGGCGAGAACTGCCCCGGCCGCAGCGCCTGCAAGATATTGCTGACGCAGGAAAATCTTGTGATGCGCCTGCGCCCCAACCCCTATGGCCCGGCGCGCTACGCGCGCGGCTTTCGCATGGACTTCAGCACTGTGCGGCGGAACGAGACCTCTCCGCTCACGGGGCACAAGACCCTCAACTATGGCGACTGCATCATGGAGCATCGCGCTGCCGCCGCTGCCGGAATGGATGAGCGTATTTTCCTCAACACGCGGGGAATGCTCGCCGAGGGAACGGTGAGCAACCTCTTTCTCGTCTCCGGCGGGCGGATCTATACCCCGGCGCTTTCCTGCGGGCTGCTGCCCGGCGTGCTGCGATCGTATCTTCTCGAGCGCTATCGCGTGGAGGAGGGGGAGATCGACCCGCGCGAGCTGGAGAACTTTGATGAGTGCTTCGTTACCAACTCCCTCATGGGCGTCATGCCCGTTCGGCAGCTTGGGGAGCGAGTATTTCCGAGCCGCGAGACGGTGGATCGCCTGCGCTCTGCCTATGAAGCGGAAAAAGGAACACTCCAATAAAAAAGCCCCGGATCAGAAACGATCCGAGGTGAGATAAAGTCACTCGCAGGACGAATTGGGCAAAAAAATAGATGAGCCTTGACGGATAACCGGGAATCGTCAAGGCTCATCACGTATTCTTGGGCTCTAACATCAATTTAACCTCGCTTTCGGGGATTTGAAAGGGATTTGCTGTTCGGTCGGGTTGGTTGCTTCCTTTCTGTATCTATAAGATAGCACGGGGCGACCTGAAAATCAATGCAAGGAAGGAACAAGGTTTCCTGCAAATAATTGGGCATAACAATGAAATGATGCTTGCACGTGCAAGAGACAATTGACTTCTATGCAATGCTGGGGTATCATTAAAATGTTGAGGGCTTTCACGACACCGTGAAAGCCCTCTTTTTGTCATTTTGGGGATACAGTTTTTTTACTTACGGCTTTCTGCCGTTGCAGAAGTAGAAGACCGTGAGAAGGCCAGGGCCGCAGTGCGCGCCGATGACAACGCCAAGGTTGCTGATGGTGATCTCGCCCATGTCCGGGAACGCGGCGCGAACTTCATCGCGCACATGCTCGGCGTCGGCAAGGCAGTCGGCATTGAGAATATGCATCGTAAGGCCCTTGGTGTCGACCTCCTTGAGGTCGTCTTTAATGCCGCGCAGGATCTCTGCGAGCGCAGCCTTTCTGCCGCGTACCTTCTTGGCAACGTCGAGCGTGCCGCCGTCGGGCACGTACAGAACGGGCTTGACCGAGAGGAGAGAGCCGACCAGCGCCGAGGCGTTGGAAACGCGGCCGCCGGCCTTGAGGTAGTTGAGATCGTCCACGGTGAAGCGGTGGGCGATCTTGAGCTTGTGCGCTTCGCCCCACGCAATGACCTCGTCATAGTCCATGCCCTCTTCCATGCGCGCGACCATGCTCTCGACCAGAAGGCCGAGGCCGCCGGAGATGCAGAGCGTGTCCATCACATAGATCCTGCGGTCGGGGTGCTTTTCGCGCGCCATCTGCGCGCCGAGCAGCGCCTTTTCATAGGATACGGACATCTTCTTGGACATATCGAGGAAGATGACGTCCTTGCCGGTATCGAGCAGGGAATCGAAGAAGTCGCAGTAGATATATTCGTTGATCATGGAGGTCTTGAGCAGATCTCCGTTGTTGCGCATGCCCTGATATACGGCAGCGCGCGATTCCTCGCGGCAGTCGTCTTCATACAGCTTGTCGCCGATCGTGTAGCTGTAGCTGATGAAGGGAATGCTGTGCTTTTCCAGATAGTCCCTCGTGAGATCAGAGGTGGAAGATGTGGCGATGATATAGTTTGGCATAGTACCAATCCTTTCCCGTCTGATGATAGTAATCATTTTGAAGAATACTTCAAAGCCAGTATAAAAAATTTTGCGGCGTATGTCAATTCAAACATTCTTGATGTGCGTTTTGGGAAAAAACAAAATGATATTGCAATTTTACTGACACTGTGCGCATAATGGAGGCAATAAGAGACCGTCTGGTTCCTGATGCTTTTCATTATTTTTGCCCGCCTTTCGCGCCGATGCCGGCGCAAAAGACGCAAGGAGGCTGATGCGGAGGTGCGATCGATGCAACCCAAAGAAATCAACATTCTCAGTATCATGAAGGATCTTGTTTCGGTGCAGAGCGATACCGGAACAAGACAGGAGGAACGCGCAGCGGAGAAAATTGCCGAGTACTTTGAAAGCGACGCGTACTTTGCCGCCCATCCGGATCACTGGGGGCTGTGCGACACGGGAGATTTTCTCGGCCGCCGCGTTGTCTGGGCGCTCAAAGAGGGGAAAAGCCGCAAGGTGCTGGTGCTGACCGGCCATTACGATGCGGTCGAGACTGACTGCTACGGTGAGCTCAAGCCGCTTGCGTTGGATCCGGACGCGCTGCGCGAGGAAATGCTGAGACGAAAGCTTGGCGACGAACGCTTGCAGCAGGAGCTTGCCAGCGGCGACTGGCTGCCCGGACGCGCAACGGCCGACATGAAAGGCGGGCTTGCCATCGGCCTTTATCGCCTTCTGACGCTGCCCGAGGACGCGGAGACAGGCGTTGCCTTTGTCGCTGTCTGCGACGAGGAAAATGTCTCTGCCGGGATGCGCGGCGCGGTCGATGTGCTGCTGCATCTGAAAGAGCGCTTTGGCATCGACTATCTTGCGTCTCTCATTCTGGAGCCGCAGCTGCCGCTGGCGGGCAAGGAGTTCATGCTTTATAACGGCAGCATCGGGAAAGTCCTTCCGGTGATCGTGGCGAAGGGAAAGCTTGCCCACTGCGGCGAGCCGCTCAAGGGGCTCAACGCTGCCCACATGATCGCAGAGATCGCCGCGCGGATCGACATGAATACCGACCTTGTTACCGAGGACTTCGGCCTGTCCTCGGCGCCGCCCGCCGTGCAGCAGATGTGCGACCTCAAGACAACCTACGATGTGTCGCTGCCGTCCCTCGCAGCGTTGTGCGTCAACCTGCTCTTTTTGGGCGGCGGACAGACAACAGAGCGCGCGATCCAGCGCCTTCGGACGATCTGCGAAGAGGCGGTCGCATCTGTGATGATGAAATATGAATCCGCCTGCGCGTTTGCCATGCAGCGCGGGCTCCTGCCCGAAGCGGAAAAGCTGCGCGGCACGCCGCGCGTTCTGCTGCTCTCCGAGCTTGAGGCGATGGCGGCTGCGAAAAATGACGATTTTCCGGCGTGGAAGACGGCGCAGGCGCAGCTGCTGAGGGAGAAGATCGAGCAGGGCGAGTTGACGCTGCAAAACGCGAGCATACAGTACATTCAGCGCGTGCTCGAATGCTCCGGCGAGGAAGAGCCGATGGTCGTCATCGGGATCGCGCCGCCCTATTATCCCGCGGTCTGCAATGCCTATCTTCCTGCGGACGGGAGCGACATTGCGGAAAAAGTCCGCGCAGTTGTTGAAGGCAGCTACCACATGCAGCTTTCCGTGATCCCTTATTTTACCGGCATCGGAGACGGCAGCTATATGACCTGCATCGCTCCTGCGCAGGAGCGCGCGCTTCTCACCAATCTGATGTCACTCCCTGCCTCGATCTACGACATTCCCTTTGAGTCCGCTGCCCGGCTCAACGCGCCCGTTTTTTACCTCGGGCCGCGCTGCCGGGCGATCCACCAGTGGTGCGAGCGCGTTTACCTGCCTGACCTGGTGGAGATCGTTCCCCATATTATTGACCATATTCTCGGTTTGCGGTGAGAGAACGGAAATAAATACGGCAAACTGTGACTTTGTTACAGAACGGCGCGGCGCGGCCTGCTATGATGAGGCCATCACAAGGAAAGAGGTATTGGAAATGAAAATCAAACTCAATCCCGACCAGGAGATCGTTCAGACCATTCGCGAAGGGCTCAAGCGCACCGGCGGATACTGCCCCTGCCGCGTGGAGCGCACCGAGGAGACCAAGTGCATGTGCAAGGAGTTTAAAGATCAGATCGCCGACCCGAACTACGAGGGCTTCTGCCACTGCATGCTTTACTACAAATCCTTGCAGGACTGAGAGAAACGACGGTACAGGACATCTGCAAGCGGAAAACCGAAAAATGCAAAACACCCGCCCGGCTTTTTTCAACAAGCCGGGCGGGTTGCCTATTGTGCTTTGGCGAAAAACACCGTATACTGGTGAAAAACAAAGGAAGGCAGACGGTGCATGAATACTTTGATCGAATTATACGACGAGCGCGCCATTGAAAACATTTTGGCGCCGGATATGTTCCGCCCGCAGCGCATCGTCTACCTCTGCCCCGGTGAGATCGTGCGGGACCGCACGCGGCAGGAGAAGCTCGCTGCCTTTTTTCAGCGGCGGGGTTGGGATCCGGAACTGGTCTTTCTGGAATCAAGCCTGTTCAAAGCGGACCGTATTCTGCGCCAGCTCGTCACCGTCGGCGAAAAATACCCGGACTGTGCCGTTGATGTGACCGGCGGCAGTGACGCCGCCCTGTTCGCGGCGGGAATGTTTGCTGCGCAAAAGGGCGTGCCAGCCTTTACCTATTCCCGAAAGAAAAACAGCTTTTACGACATTTCCGGCGCGGCCTTCGCAGACGATCTGCACTGTGACCTTCTTTATTCCATCGAGGACTTTTTCCTCATGGCGGGCGGAACGCTGCTCCCCGGGCGGGTGGACAACCACGTATTGTCCCGCTATCTTCCGGATTTTGACCCGTTTTTCGACTGCCTTCTGCGCTTTCGGCGGGAATGGCCGAACATCATCTCTTATATTCAGCGGGTGTCGCCCTCCGAGTACGGGCAGATCCCGCCCCTCAGCATTGAGGGCGGCTACACCGTGAAGGGCGAGCACGGGACGCGGAACACCGCCAACGAAGAAGCACTGCGCGCGCTTGAACGCCTTGACTTCATTCGCGCGCTCACGATTATTCCCGGCGAGCGTGTGTCCTTCCGCTTCCGCGACCTGAACACCAGGGCGTGGCTGCGGGACGTGGGCAGCGTTCTGGAGCTTTACACCTACAAGGCCTGTCTCGACTCCGGTATTTTTCACGATGTCATCAGCAGCGCCGTGGTGCGCTGGGACAACGTGGTGGGCCACAGCAGCGTTTCCAACGAGATCGACGTGATGGCGGCGCGGGGTGTGATCCCGCTGTTCCTCAGCTGCAAGGCATGCGACATCAAAACGGAGGCGCTCAACGAGCTTGCCATCTTGCGCGACCGCTTCGGCGGCAAGGGTGCCAAGGCGGTCATCGTTACGACCGAACCCTGCCACTCTGCCGCCCGTCACCGCGCCGCCCAGCTGGGCATCGCGGTCATTGATCTGGAGGAACTCAAAACGGGCCAGCTCGTACACCGGCTGAAGGTGATCATGAAAGCAGAATAAAGAACAATACGGAGGGTCTTCTGACCCTCCGTATTGTTCTTTTGATTTCAATTAGCCGTAGGCGCGGACGAAGGTAGTGCTGCCGCTCTCAGCGGCGTCGAAGAGGTTCACGCCGGAGACGGGAATGACGCGCAGAAGGTCGTTCTCACTGTCGTAAAAGTCGAGAAGAAATGTGCCGTCGCGCACGTCGCCGTTGCTGTTGTAGAGGTTAAAGAGGTAGATCATGCCTTGCTCCGTCATGCCAAGGTAGGTGCAGTAGCCGCCATAGTCAATGGACAGATCCTCCATATCCTCCATGAAGTTTTCGATGCTCGTAAAGCCGTTTTTGCTGAAAGAGAGGAAGTAGCTGCTCGTATAGCTGCCGCCGCCATCTACACCGTGCCGAACCTCTGCATACCAATCACCGGTGACGGGGAAGGGCATGGCGTTTGCCATCGGCGTGATGCGCCCGGCAAGGTCGTAGCGATCACCGTTTTGATCCACGGCGTACACGGTCTGGTAGCCCTCTTCGTACCCGCCCTCGCGCTCGCCGTTTTCAAATCGGGCGATGTCGTGCAGCCCGTAGAGCGGGCCGCCGGAGCAGAGAAAGCCATTGTCAAAGCCGCCGAAAATGTCCGCATACTCCACTGTGCCACCCTTGGTGAGCAGGAAAACATAGGGAGCCATCCCATTGCCGAAGGTGCCGACAAAAATGTCCTGATACTCGCCGTAGCAGGCGGCGATGGGATAGTCGGTGTTGTAGGAAAAACCGACGTAGGGGCGATATTCCTCGCTGTCGAACATTCCGTCCTCATGCCGGGTGAAGCGGACCGACGCGCCCTCGCCGGTCAGAACAGCGCTGACGAAGGAGTAGTCGGAGCGCGGCGCTTTGCCGTCCGCCCATTCGCTCAGCACGATCTGCCCGCTCATTTCCCGATAATACCAGTCCGCGCCCGCTACCGAGCCGACGGGATGGAAGGCGGTAAAGCTGTTATCGCCGTCCAGATAGAACAGGAGCGTGTCCAGCTCATAGTTTTCCTCTGCGATCGTCCACGCGCGCATTGAGGCAAGCTCGATGCACATGGAGCCAAAATTCTCGCTGTCCGGCGAAAGACCGGGCGTGTCCCACGGCGCGTAAATGCTGTCGAAGGACTGTGCCGCGGCGCGGCGCAGGGCGGCGATGAAGTTATCCTCGTCGATCTCAAAGCGGTCGAGCAGCTGTGTGTTCGTCAGCTGCTTGCCGCTTGCAAAGTCAAAGTGATAGACCTGATAGTCGGTCATGATGCCGCCCCAGGACTGTGCCTTGATGGAAAGGCTCAGCAGACTTTCATTCCAGTGGCTCTGCCATGAAACGCTCTCGTAGTAGGTTTCCGGCATCTTCGGTACGGCGGCGTCGACCAGCGAGGAGCGTACATCGTCGCCGTAGACCGTCATGATCTGTGCGTTGATCTTCTCAGCGTCCGGCGTGTCGGCTTCAAGCTGCGGGATATGGTAGGAGTAATCCCAGTCCTGATCGTATTCGTCGGTGAATGTTCCCTCCTCACTGAGCACCTCGGTGATGAGGCTGTTGTCGTAGCGTTTGCCCGACGCAGGAGAGAATGTATCCTTTTGACCGCAGGCTGTCAGCTGTGTGCAGAGTACAAGGCAAAGGAGCGCGCTCAGCGCCTGAAAAAAGATGCGATGCTGCTTCATGTCTGGTACCTCCTCGTCGATCATTGGTGACTGTTGTGGATATGATGGGGACGCCTGTATTTTCTTTATTGTAGCACAAAAAGGTGAAAAGCGAAAGAGCAAGCGCTGATATTCGGAAAGTTATCCGATAAAGACAAGTCGTAAAACAGCTAAAATGAGCAAGTGAACTGGATAAAAAAGATAGAAAAACCATTTGGAAAATGTTTTTCCCTTTTCCGTGCGTTTACCATTGTAGAAGTATACAATGCAAATCGCAGCCATGCCCATTCCAATTACACTTAGCAGAGCATACAGCATATTTGTGGCAAGAGAAAATCTCCCGAGCCCACCCAAGAAATTAAACGCCCCGAAAATCAATATGGAAAGGCAAAATGCAATCTTTGTACGGTATTCGGAGTTTCCTGCCCAAACAAACAGCAAGGTGAATATCGGTGCCAGCAACGCCCAATCACAAAAAAGGCTAATGATAATTCCGAGGATTACAAGACACACTTTTGCAAGTTTGCTTTTTGCTGTATCGAGGACATATAAAATCCCAAAGCACACGCAAAGAGTAAACAGCATATTCAGACCATAAAACTCTATCACACCTTTTGTGGTAAACGCCAAGCAGTATGGAACTTCAGAGATCAGGGCAAAGAGAAATAAGCGTGATAGGTATGTTTTCCTTGAATGAGTGTAGTGATAACCCTCTACCAAAAAATAAATCATAGTGATTGCCGTAAAATATCCAATGGCAAGGAAAAGCTCAAACAACCATGTGCCGGGTGTCAAAAAAACAGTAGCAATATGGTTGAGAAGCATAGTAAACATCGCGATATACTTTATCGTATCACGATTTAGAACTTTATAAGGTTTATTTGATATTTCTGTACTCATTGTTCATTTAATACCTCCAGATTTTGCCATATTTTAGAATTTGGTATAGCATATGATTATGAACTTTTCTATCCCTAACAAAGGGAAAAGTGCTCCACAGAAAAACAGCTATTTAACCGATTATGGTCGCGGAGCTGATCGACCACATTGAGGTGTACCACGCTGAAAAGCAGGACGGCATTACCAATCAGCGTGTCGTGATCTACTACAACTGCATCGGCGCTTTCGATGTGCCGGATCGCCGGAGGATCCCGGAGGCCGACATTATCATGGAAACAAAAAAAGGCGTAGCACTCAGCTACGCCCCGGAACGCCTTGCAGTATGAACTTTTCAGGAAATAAAAAAGCAGAGTGTCCATTACAGGATACTCAGATCCTATAAGGACACTCTGCATGGTCCGAGTGGCGAGACTTGAACTCACGGCCTCTTGACCCCCAGTCAAGCGCGCTACCAACTGCGCCACACCCGGATATATCGCTCGTGTCGACTTTGATAGAATAGCACACCTCACCGGAAAATGCAAGCCCTAATTTCAGTTTTTTTAAAAATTTGTTGCAGTCTGTCACCAGGACACTTCTTCGTCTGCGCGCAGGTAAAAATGACCGGCTTGCGGCGTGACGCCGGAGCAGGCGAAAAGCTCTTCGAGCGTGACAAATTCATAGCCCTGCGCGCCGAGCACGTCGATGACCTGAAGTGCAGCATCTGCGCTGGTATCATACAGATCGTGCAGAAGAACGATGTCGCCGGTTCTGACATTTTCGATGATATGGTGCGCGACAAGCTCCTTGCTGCGCACACTCCAGTCCATCGTGTCGAGCGTCCAGAAGATGAGGGGAACGGTGACGGCGCTTTTGAGCGCCTCGCTCGCAAAGCCCCATGGCGGACGGATCCAGTAGCTGCCGTCGCCGAGCACATCGCGCAGGGCGTCGTCTGTTTTTTGAATTTCACCGAGCGCAGCAGCATCGGCGGCGTCAAGCCGCGCATGAGTGAAGCTGTGGTTGCCGATTTGATGTCCCTCGTCCTTCATGCGGCGGACGATCGCCTCATTTCCTGCGATCTGCTCGCCGATGAGAAAGAACGTTGCATGCGCGCCGCGTTCTTTGAGCCCGTCAAGGAGCGCGGCGGTCGTTTGCGGCGAGGGACCGTCGTCAAACGTGAGCGCGATGCAGCGCCGCGGAGCTGGCGCGGCAGAGACCGCAACGGCCCGACTATCCTTGAATTGGAAAAAGCACAGCATGAGAGCGGTGGATAAAAAAAGCAGAAAAAGCGCGCGGCGGCGGTTCATGACGATCACCTCAAGTGTTATTTTACGCAGCAAGCGGACAAAAAAGACGGCGATGTATGACAGATGACGGAAAAAACGCAACAAAAGGGAGCAAAGAAGAGAATCCGCTTGCATACGGCATGAGTATATATTATAATCGAACCATGCTGAATACTAATAGGAAAGGAATGTCCTATGGAAAGCAAGAAGTTAGAAGCGCTGCTGATGGCGGTCGACCTCGGCAGCTTTACCAAGGCGGCGGAGGTGATGGGCTACACGCAATCCGGGCTGACGCACATGATGAATTCGCTTGAGCGCGAGGTCGGCTTCACGCTGCTCGAGCGCGGGCGCGGCGGTGTGCGCCTCACCAAGGACGGAGAGCGTGTGGCGCCTGCGATCCGCGAGTTTTTGCAGGCCAACGCCCGGCTTGACAGCGCGATCGCGCAGGTGGCGTCCTCACGCAGCGAGGTGATCCGCGTCAGCGCGTTCGCCAGCATGGCCATGCATTGGCTGCCGAGCATTATCCGCCGCTTCCGTGAGGAGCGGCCGGACGTGGACGTGGATATTCGCATGGCGGATCATGTCAACAGCCCCTACGAGCTGCTGGCGCAGGGAAAGATGGACGTTATCTTCGTCAGCCGCCAGGAAGAGGAGAGCGGCTATGAGTGGATCCACCTGCGCGATGACCTGATGTACGCTGTGCTGCCGAAGGATTATCCCATCGACGGCCGCACGGGCTATCCGCTCGGCGAGTTCGACGGGCGCGATTTCATCATGCCCGCGCAGGGCTTTGACAAGGATATTATGCGAATCTTCAACCGTGCGGGCGTGAAGCCGCACATCTTACCTACGGCGGTGGACGACCCGACGGTTATCAGCATGGTCGAGCACGGCCTCGGCGTGAGCATGATGACGGAGCTGACGCTCCGCGGCCGCGGCGACGGTGTGCTGCTCGTACCGGTGGAGCCGCGCTCTGCGCGTGAACTTGGCATGGCTGTTCACAAGGGCGAGGGACACCCGGTTTCGCTGCGGCAGTTTATCGAGTGTGCGCAGGCGGTGCTTGCGGAGCTTGAGCCAAAATGAAAAAGTCTTGTCATACGGCGGAAAAGCGGGTAAAATAACCGATATGATATCAAAGGAGATAACACGTTCCATGCTGACATTCAAACCCGTTGCGCAGCGGGATATGTCCCGTCTGCGCCGCTACTATAAGGACTGCGACTATCAATTGTGCGAGTATTCCGCGCTGGTCAAGCTGATGTGGCGCGGGCATCTGCACCCGCAGTATGCCGAGGCTGCCGGCTGCCTGATCGTGAAAAACTGCATTGACGGCAAGTACTGCTTCGACTATCCCGTTCCGGGGCCGGACGGTGATGAGGACGCCGCGCTCTGCGCCATCGAAGAGCACTGCATGGAGCAGGGGATCGCGCTGGAGCTGTCCGTTGTGCCGCGCGAGAAGGCGGGAAAGCTGCTCATGCGTTACCCGCACTTCCATCTTGACAATCCGCGCTCCTGGCGCGACTATCTCTATGAAGCAAACGACCTGCGCGACTTTCCGGGCCGGCATTACAGCGGCCAGCGCAACCACGTCAATAAATTCCGCAAGCTCTATCCCGAGGCGCGCTTCCGCGCGCTGGGGAAGGACGACCTGCCGCTCATTGAACGCTTCTGGCAGGACTACACGGCGGTGTTTGAGAAAACGTCAAAGTCGGCGAAAAACGAGCTGGCGCTCGCTAAGACGATGCTGCGCCTGACGGGGGCCTCATGGCTCGATGTCGGCGGCATGGAGTACGAAGGGCGGCTCATCTCCCTTGCCATGGCCGAGCGCTGCGGCGAAACGCTGCATGTCCACATTGAAAAGGCGCTCTATGGCTACGAGGGCGTTTATCCTGCGACGGTGCAGGAGTTTGCCCGATGCTTTGCCATCGACGGCGTCAGGTATTTGAACCGCGAGGACGACGCAGGCGACCGCGGCCTTCGCACCTCGAAGCTCCAGTACCTTCCCTGCATGCTTGCCGAGAAGTTCTGCTTCGATGTGAAAAACGAACTGGAGGACTTACGCGAGATCCCGGAGATCAAAACCGAACGGCTGACGCTCTCGGCCTTTACGGACGAAGACCGCGCGGCGTACAACGCGCTTTGTCTCGACGATGAGCGCAACAAGTGGTGGGGTTACGACTACCGCACGGACTGGAATGGCGAGGATCTGAAAACCTACTTCCTCGACGTTGTGCGCGAGGACTTTGCCAAAAAACGCGCCGTGAACTTTGCCATTCGTCTGGACGGCAAATGCATCGGCGAGGTGCTGCTCTACCGTTTCGACGGCAAGGGCGGCGCGGAGGAAGGGTGCCGCATCGCGCCGGAATACGGTGGACAGGGTTACGGTGCGGAGGCGTTCCGCGCGGTGGCTGAGTGGGGGCTTTACGACCGCCATCTGAGCCACATTGTCGCCAAATGCTACAAGGAAAATACCGCCTCCTACCAGATGCTTTCGTCCTGCATGCGCAAAAAGGGTGAGGACGAGAAGTTCTTCTACTTCAATAAAGAAGTGTAAGGCTCACGCCGCGACGATACGCACAAAAAAGGAAACTCTCGATAAAAAGAGAGCTTCCTTTTTTTGTGCTCTGCCCCTGCGTGATGCGGGGAGAAAGCGGCATCTGGCGGCATAAATTTTTCCTCTCTGTCCATAATAAAAGAAAATCGTATGGCGGGAGGCCTGCTATGGATTGCTTGACGGCGGATTTTGAGGAAAATGTGCGTACATTGGACGCTCTGCTTGGCGTGGGGCGCTGCTTTGATATGATCTCGCGCGATTTGTACGTCGGCGGGAAACGCGCGCGGCTGTGGGTCGTGGACGGCTACGGCGATGACGCAGTCATTGAGCGGATGCTGAGTTTCTGGCTGCCGCTCAGAAACATCGACGGCGCGCAGACGATGCAGCAGTTCATCGACCGATACATCACCTTCAGCGAGGTGAATGCCGAGCAAAGCGTCGAAACCGCGGTGACGAGCGTATTTCTGGGGAAACTGCTGCTGCTCATCGACGGATTTGACACGTGCGCGCTGATCGACGCAAAGCAGTTTCCTGCCCGCAGCGTAGAGGAGCCGTCGGCGGGTAAGGTGCTGCGCGGCGCGCACGATGGATTCATCGAAACGCTCGTAGCAAACGCGGCGCTGCTGCGCCGCCGCATCCGCGATTCGCAGCTTACGCTGGAAGGCCACAAGGTGTCGGACTGCTCGCGCGCGGATGTGGTGCTCTGCTATCTTGAGAATAAGGTCGATCGCAAGCTGCTGGACGAGGTGCGGCAAAAGCTTGCGAAAATTGACGTGCGCTCCGTTTCCATGAGTCAGGAGAGCATCGCCGAGGCGATGATGGAGAAAAAGCAGTGGTGGACGCCGTTTCCCAAGGTGCGCTATACGGAGCGGCCGGACGCCGCGACCGCCTGTGTGATGGAAGGGAACATCGTGGTGCTGGTGGACAATTCACCTGCGGCGATGATCCTGCCGACACATTTCTTTGACTTTGTGCAGGAGGCGAACGATTACTATTTCCCACCCCTGATCGGAACATATCTGCGTGTGCTGCGCATTGTGGTGTTTCTGCTCACAATGTTCATTACACCTGTGTGGTATCTGCTCGTTAAGGACCCTGCGCGCACGCAGGCAGGACTTGAATTCTTGGCAATCGAAAGCGATTATTCCGTGCCGCTGCTGGTGCAGCTGCTGCTGGCGGAGTTTATCGTTGATCTGTTGAAGCTGGCGTCGCTCAATACGCCGGCGGTATTTTCCAATTCCTTCAGCATGCTTGGCGCACTCGTGCTCGGCGACTTTGCCGTACAGGCACACTGGCTTGTACCGGAGGTGCTGGCGTATATGGCCTTTGTCGCCATCTCGAACTTTGCCCAGCCGAGCTATGAGCTGGGCTACGCCTTCAAGCTGCTGCGGATAGTGCTGCTGCTGTTTGTCGGTGCGCTGGACTGGGTCGGGCTTGCGCTCGGCTGCATCGGGATCATCGCTCTGCTTGCCTCGACAAAGCCAATCGTGGGGGAGGGGTATCTCTACCCGCTCTGCCCGCTCAACAAAAAGGCGCTTTTTGCACTGTTTGTCCGGCGGCCGATCAGCTGGGACAATACCTGAGTGCAAAGAAAAAAGGTACCCTGCGAAAGCAGGGCACCTTTTTCTTGTTGTTTCATGCGCACAGACGTGCGGCACGAGAAAGTCGTGAGGTGTTTTCGATTAGAAAATACCCTGAGCCATCATGGCGTCGGCGACCTTCTGGAAGCCAGCGATGTTCGCACCGGCGACCAGGTTGTAGCCCAGGCCGTAGCGCTCGGCAGCCTCAACGGAAGCATCATAGATGTTCTTCATGATGGACTCCATCTTGGCGTCGACTTCCTCAGCGCTCCAGTAGATGCGCTGAGCGTTCTGAGCCATTTCGAGCTCGGAGACGGAAACGCCGCAGGCGTTAACAGCCTTGGAAGGAGCGACGGTGAGGTGCTTCTGCTCCATCAGGAAGGCCAGAGCATCGTTGGTGGTGGGCATGTTGCCGACCTCGATGTAGTAGGGAACGCCGGACTCGGCGATCTTCTTGGCCCACTCCATGTTGACATCGTTCTGGGTAGCGGCGGGCATGTAAACGTCAACGTCCTTGACGCCCCAGCACTTCTGACCCTCAATGAACTCAACGCCGAACTTGTCAGCGTAGGGCTTGCAGTGCATCGGATCCTTGGCGCGCATCTCGAGGATGAAGTTGAGCTTCTCTTCGCCGCAGACACCGTCGGGGTCGTGGATGTAGCCGTCGGGGCCGGCGAAGTAGGTGACCTTACCGCCGAGCTCGTCGATCTTCTTCATGATGCCCCAGCCCACGTTGCCGTAGCCGGACATAGCGACGCGGATGCCCTTGACTTCCTTGCCGTCGTGCTTCAGGACTTCGCGCAGATAATAGACAGCGCCGAAACCGGTCGCCTCGGGACGGAGAATGGAACCACCGGTGCAGATGGCCTTGCCGGACATAGCGCCGAACTCGGCAGCGCCGACGATGCGGCGATACTGACCGTACAGGTAACCGACCTCACGGCCGCCGACACCAACGTCACCAGCGGGGCAGTCGATGTCCTGACCGATGTGGCGATGGAACTCGGTCATGAAGGCCTGGCAGAAGCGCATGACTTCGCCGTCGCTGCGGCCGATGGGGGAGAAGTCGGAACCGCCCTTGGCGCCGCCGATGGGCAGGCAGGTCAGAGCATCCTTGAAGGTCTGCTCGAAGCCGAGGAACTTGATGATGGAAAGGTTGACGTTGGAAGCGAAACGCAGGCCGCCCTTGTAGGGGCCGAGAGCCGCGTTGTACTGCACGCGGTAACCACGGTTGACGTGATACTGCAGGTTATCGTCCATCCAGACAACACGGAACTCGATGGTGCGCTCGGGCTCGACCATGCG
>DPGF01000032.1:0-1458 GCA_003522105.1 Oscillibacter sp. | reverse complement strand
ACTTCTTCGACGGTCTGCAGGAATTCGGGCTCATTCGCGTTCTTGGCCTTGGTCTCGGCAAGAACTCTCTCAATGTAAGCGTTCATGATAAGTAGCCTCCTCTAAAATTACCCTGAAAATCAGGGCTTGATGGTTCAGCCATCTTGTCTATGAGTTTATCACCAAAGGGAAAATTTCTCAAGCAAAACGCTATTGTCGCTGTGCAAGAAATTCTTTCTGACTTTTTGTGCATTTGGCAGAAAATTGCCTAAAAAACTTTAACTTTTTTAATAAAACATATTAAATTACTGCAAGCTATCTTTCAAAGCTGCCATTTTATCAAGAAAAACTGGTCATAATCTTGCATTTTCGTGCAATGCATTCCAAAAAGAGATAGGGGTGTCGCCACCCCTATCAAAATTTGTAATAGAAAGTGCTTTGCCGCCGCTTTACGGCATTTCCTGTGCGTTTTCGACGGGATCCGCGCTGTCCTCAGTCGAAACGCTCGTTTCCACGGGCGGCGCGCTTTGGACGCTGCCGTCCAGCAGCTCGACGTCGGACGCTTCGATCCAGTTTTCCGTGACGTAGCCGTCGCGGTAATAGACGCACACGTGATCGCCAACATTCAGCAGCGGTGCATAGGCGACCTCCGCCGCGCTCATGCGCACGGTGAAGGTGTCATTCCCGGCAAAGCGCAGGAAATAGATGCTGTTTCCGTTTACGACCGCTGTGCGGATCTCGGCGATCGTGCCCTCTACGCTCATAAGGTCGACCGACGGTGCGTCGATTTCGCTCTGGTCGTTGGAGATGAGATTGTTTTTGAGCAGCATCTGACGGTAGTTCGCCTCGCAGTCGGCGACCGTCGCGCCGGTGGCGACGATCTGATACTGGCTGACGTTGACCATCGCGTACATCTTGACGAGCTGGCTTGCGTCCTTGAGCGCCATGAAGTAGGTCGGCTGGTCGGCAATGTTCAGAAGCAGCGGGAACGTCGCGGTGTAGCGCAGGTTCTGCACCTGACCCTTGGCGCTGTCCATCGCGCTGTACTCTGTCGCGCCTGCGCAGGGATAGTACTTTGTCTCCTTCGTGCGCTGGTTGGAGAGGAGGAAGCCGATGTTGCTCTCGTCGCCGCCCACGCTCGTCACGCCCGTGTAGAGGTAAACGTCGTCGCCCCCGGCAAGGTAGTTGTAGCCGGACGTTGTAACGGTCACATCGCGCTGGCCGAAGATGGAGTTCCAGAAACCGTTGTGGTACTGACCGTAGTAGTCGTACTGCTCAACGATCAGCTCGGCGGAGTAGACGTGGTCGACCCATGCGGGCGGCTCTTCATAGTATTCGCTCTCGCCCGTGATGGCGTTGACAAGCACCGCGCCGTGGTTGTCCGTGCCGCCGAAAAGACCGATGGTCTTTTCCTTCTTGGCGCAGACCCAGTAGGGCGTGCCGTCCTCGTCGATCTCAAAGACCGGCTCTTCAAACATA
>DPGF01000088.1:7566-14479 GCA_003522105.1 Oscillibacter sp. | reverse complement strand
TGCAAGAGCGGCGACTGGTTCTACATCGCCGTGCAGGAGGCGACGAACAGCCACACCTATGAGCGCGCCGCGACCGAGAAGAACGGCGACGAGCAGTGGACCGCCCTGCGCGCGAACCGCGACTGGACGCAGCTCGAAAAGTAAGCGACGACCACTGCGTAAGGACGCGCATCGCATGATGAAAAAGCAGACGGTAGCTGGACAGACACAGGACAATATGTCAATGCGATTTTGTGGGCCGTCAAGGGGAACATTACAAAGGGCATGACCGAAACCGCGTTTGGCCCCGGCGCGGATTGTGTCAGAGTGTAGATCGTGATGTTCCTCTGACGATGCAAGAAGTGACCGGCTGAACAGCAAAGCCGCTGGCATGACCTTATAAGCGAACATTGAACAGCGTAGCGGATGGGCATTCGCCCCGATGCTACGTTGTTCTTTTTTCATTACAGGGAGAAAAATTACAGTATTTGTGCAGGACAAGAAATGAAGTTATGCAGAGTTATAAGACGCACAAGCCGACAGACGACCTGCTCCTTACATTCGCTGAGAAAAATGCCGTGAAGGGAAATGCGTTAAGCTTGCTATGGCGACAGGTTTGAATAAGCTCTTTTGAATCTATTATGGCAAGGGCTCAGAACTCTGCCGCAGCTTGTTGGCAATGGAATGAAAAATGACTTTGGGAAGTTCAGCGGAGATGGCCTATACCGGCTGCTTCCGCTGAATGCTTATTATTGAATACAGCAGCGCAGAATATGACGATATGGATGCGGGTAAGATGACCTTCACAGCCCTCTGATTCGCGATGCTTTTTTACAAAGAGAGTGGGGGTGCATGTTTTTTGATTGCAATGGTGCGGTTTTGAACCGGGAAACGAGGCTGCGCGGTCTCCAATTGCCGCTTTGTTATCTGAATATGTATTGTTCCACTATCAAAAATCTTCGACATGGAATTGATGACTTCTTTTAAAAGTGGTAGCCTATCTTTGATATTTGATCGCTTTTTGAGAAGATTGTTTTATGGGTGAACAGGAACGCAGAGTACTGAATAACGCGCTGGCTTCCACCCACATGGATGGCTTCACGGTGACGGAGCAGACTGAGCGTGACTGTATCCGTTTGCTCAGCGGCGAAGTCTCTGTTGTAGATCTGGTCAGGGAGATATTGAGCCGTCCGTCAAAGACGGTGCGATATGGGGTACGGCGTTGATTTTATTTCCACTAACTGCTATTCCTGTACGACGGTTTTGATCAACAAGTTTGACATCAGAGACGAAGAAAAGCTGAATGAAGTTGAGGGCGTGCTTACCTCTGCTTGCTATGCTGAATGGTTGAATGTACTGAAAGTCAAAAAATTTGACTTTGCACATTACAAGGCGTTCTATCGGTTCCGTTTTTCTGACCTGTGTGACTGGGCAGAGGAGGTGCGCGCAGTCAATATCAGCAAAAAGGGTACACAGTTCACACCTGCAGAGCAGATAGGGAGCTATGCAGAATAGATTTTCAGGTGACTGGAGGAGCGTAATTTCTTCAAGGGATTGTCCCATGCGAACTTGTAGAGGAAATCGTAGATTTTTATTGCGTGACCATTCTCTTCATCCTTGCCGTGAGGGGAATGGCAGGACTCGGCGGGTGTTTTTGACCCAACTGATCCGTAATGCCGGGTACGATATCAGTTTTGCTAACATGGATACGGACCTGCTGATGATTGCTGCCATTCAGTCAACACAGGGGGTGACTGATTTGGTGAGAACTGTTTTCTTTGAAAGCGTTTTCTGACCCACACCGAGATCCACACGGGGAAATAAGTAGGCGGAAGCAATGGAACGGATAGGGCAAGACGTGCGCAATATGCCGGACGGAAAGTCTCCAAAAGCCCTGAAAAGCGCCAAAAGGAGCACCTGAATACACTTTGTAAATAACAAATCGACTCCTTTTTAGCCTGCAGGAAAAGCGCCGCACCGTTCGAAAAAAGTTTTTCAAAAATGAAACATTCCCTCTTTTCAAATGATATAGTAAGTGAAAGGCCTTTCAAGGAGAATCCCATGTTGACAGAAGAACAGTTTTCGTATCTTGCAAAAAAGTATATGGACACGGTGTTCCGGCTGGCGTTCCACTACACCAAAAGCCGCTCGGAATCGGACGACATCACGCAGGAGGTGCTGCTCAAGCTCTACCGCGCGGACAAGGCGTTTGAGAGCGAAGACCACGTCAGGCACTGGCTTATCCGTGTCACGGTCAACGAGTGCAAGCGGGCATTCCTTTCTCCATGGAAGAGGACAGAGCCGATCGAGGACTACGCCGAGCAGCTTGCGTTCAAAACGCCGGAGCACAGCGAGCTCTTTCATGCTGTGATGGCGCTGCCGCAGAAATACCGCGTGCCAATCTTTCTGCACGATTACGAGGGCTACTCTTGTGGGGAGATCTCCCAATTCCTCAGCATTCCCAACGCGACCGTCCGCACCCGGCTGCGGCGCGGTGCTGCGCATCGAGCAGGTCATCGCCGACCGCTATTGTGCGGCGGTCCTCATCGACTTTACCGCGCCGGAGGGGACAATACTGGATCAGGACTACTACGCATTCGATCGGAGCGTGTCCGCAACGTCCAGGGACGGAGTGAAAATGGAGACCTACGGCATTGGCTGGGAGGTATTGCCGAGCAACACGGAAAATGAGACGGGCCGCCATGCCGCGATCCTGATGACGATCCATTCTCTGGACGGAGAATTCAACTTCCTCGGCGCGAAGGTGAAGTTGACGCTCAATGGCCTGTATCGGGACAACTGGTTGGAAGAACTCGTCGTTCCCGGGCGCTGGAGCTGCACATTCACTCTGCCGGAGACTGATTCGGGACGCCTATGCACGGTGAATGAGCCGATCGAGATCGAGGGAAAGAACGCTGTTCTGACGACGCTCTATGTCTCGCCGCTCTCGCTGACCTGCGAAATCAAGCAGGGAACGGATGATCTGAAAGAAACGGTTGAGCCCATCCACAGCGACGACGGGAAGGAGAGCATCGCTCCCGAGGTGACGCTGCAAAACGGCGAAACGGTCGGCGCGGCGGACTGGTTGTTCCTTATAACGAATTATGCCGATAAGCGCGGGCGCTACTGCTTCCGGATGGACGAAATTCTTGATCCGGAAACAGTGAGCAGCGTTGCCGTCTTTGGAGAAACGTTTTCCGTCGAATCATAGGGCGAAAAGCCGCATTTACGGAAAGAAGAACCCTCTGCATCAAAGCAGAGGGTTCTTCTTTCCTGTTTTTACCGCGATTTATCTTACACGATCTGCGTTTTGGCTGCATTGTGTGTCCGCCCGCTTTGAGAGGGAGCTAAGGGATAACGGATTTCCTTCATAGATGAGGTCTCCTTGATGCAGGTATCACTCGCCGGCCCGAAGGAGGATCTCCACAACGAGCGCTTTATCGAGTTGGGGAAAGGGAATGACCGGCGCGGGAGTTTCCGGGGGATCGCACAGCAGCTTTTCTGCCCACGACATATCGTACCAGCGGCCGAACTTGTAGCCGCTGCGCGTGAAGACGCCGATGCGGCGGAAGCCCAGATGCTCGTGGAAGCGGATGCTGTTGTCCGTCAGGTATTCGTCGCCTTCGCCCTGTGGCTCGCCGATGCAAGCATAGAGGTTATAGATGTTCTGCACAAGAGAGAGCTCCTCCAGTGTGCGGTAGAGGCGCTTACCGAGCCCCTGATGGCGCGCATCAAGGGCGAGATAGATCGTCGTCTCTGCACAGTGGTCGTAAGCGGCACGGGGGATAAAGGTGTGCGTGTAGGCGTAGCCGAGAAGCGAGCCGTCCGCCGCTTCGGCAACGAGATAGGGGTAGCTTTTCCGTACCCCTTCGATCCTGCTGCGGAATTCCTCGACCGACGGGACGGCGTATTCAAACGAGATGGCAGTGTTTTCAACATACGGCGCGTAGATCGCAAGCAGCGCCGGCGCGTCGTCCGGCGTTGCGATGCGGAAACGGAAGGAAGCGTCTGTCATCGGCCTCACCTCTCAAAGCCATGCACCCAGTCGGAGCGCAGATAGTAAATGAGGTAGATGGTGGAGCTGATGGCCCAGGTGAGGGGATAGGCCCAGTAAATGTAACCGATCTCGCCGATGAAATGGACAACGAGCATGATGTAGATGATGCGGATGACACACCACACCGAGAGCATGATCATCATCGGTACGACCGCGCGGCCCGCGCCGCGGCAGACCGCGGCGATGGAATGCGAGAAGGCCAGCAGGCAGTAGAAGAGCGATACCGTGCGCGCCTGCTGCACACCGAGGGCGATAACGCCGGGTGTGCTGTCGAAAAGTGTGATGAGCTCACTTGCCCAGAGGTAGTAACAAAGACCGATCAGCTCAGCCATAATGACGGCGATGAGAATGCAGAAGCGCGCGCCGCGCTTGGCACGGTCATACTGCCTGGCGCCGAGGTTCTGCCCCACGAACGTGGTACAAGCCATCGTAAAGCTCGTGATGGGCAGGAAAGCGAAGCCTTCGATCTTGCAGTGCGCACCGTAGGCGGCCATGGCAAGCATGCCGAAGGAGTTGATCTGCGACTGGACGATGACGTTGGCAAGGCCGATGACGCAGTTCTGCACACCGGATGGCAGACCGTAGCGAATAATTTCGCTCAGCATACTGGCGTGGAAGCGGATGTTGCGCGGCGTGACGGTGTAGACCTCGCCCTTTTTGAGCAGGTGGATCAGGCAGAGCACACAGCTCGTGCCCTGAGAGAGAACGGTCGCCACCGCGGCGGACCACACGCCCCAACGGAACACGCCGATGAAGAGAAGGTCAAGCACGATGTTGATGAGCGAGGACACGATGAGGTAATGCAGCGGGCGGCGGCTGTCGCCAAGGGCGTTTAAGATGCTCGTGCACATATTGTAAAGCACCGTTGCCAGCACGCCGAGGAAGTAGTAGCGGAAGTATTCGACCGCCTGCGGCATGACCTGCGCGTCGGTATTCATCCAGATGAGGAACGTCGGCGTGAGGAAAACGCCGATGACCGTCAGGATCGCACCGGAAACAATGCCGAACGCCAGATTCGTGTGAATGGCGCGCGAGACGTTTTCATAGTCATCTGCGCCGAAATATTTGGAAATGGCAACGCCTGCGCCCATGGCCGTACCGATAAAAAGACTCGTGAGCAGCATGATGAGCGTGCCGGACGAGCTGACGGCGGCAAAGGCGTTCGTGCCGAGGTATTTTCCCACAATGAAGGCGTCTGCCGTGCTGTAAAGCTGCTGAAAGACCTGACTGATGAATATGGGCAGCGCGAAGCGCAGGATCAGGGAAACGGGACTCCCCTCGGTCATATTCTGGACGGTCTGCTTTGCCGTAACTGTTTGCGCCATGCGAACCTCTCTCTCTGTCCCGCGGCGGGACAACAATAGACTCTGACTGATGCGATGAAGCTGCTGAAAAAGGAAAAGCGCCGCGGCTGCGGTGCTTTTCCCCAAATCCTGAAGAAACAGCAGATAAAAAGCTACAATATCTTGACAGGCTCAATTATATAGAGGCGGAGTGCGAAAGTCAACCGTTGCGGTCACATCACAAGCTTCAAAAGTGCGGGCGTGATGTACGCTTCAACAAGCGCGGCGACGAGCAGCAGCGGCGCGACGAAGGATAGAAAGACGCGGTTGCAGTCCAGCACGCGGCGCAGGAAAGACACATCGCTCCTTTTGCGGAGTTTTTCCGTTCCCGTGCGGCAGATGAGAAGTCCGAGCGTGCAGGAAAGGATCAGCGCGGGCAGCTCAAAGATGCCATGCGGCAGGATCCCGATAAAGTAAACGCCGAGACCGATCCCGTGGTGCTGATAGAGGGCGGCAAACGCGCCGAGCAGCAGCGCATTCGTGCCGAGCGCAAGCGCGCTGAGCGGCACAAACGGAATAAGACCGTAGAGCATTGCAAGAAGCGACGCGGTGACGTTGTTGAAAAAAAGCGTCGCCATCATCTGTGACTGCGGTACGTTGCTGGAAAGGCCGAGCTGCTCAAGCTGTGCGGCAAAACGGTCGAGCAGCTGCTGCGCTGCGTCTGGAAAGAGCATTCCGGCGGCAAAGCCCAACACCGCCAGCACAGCGAAGGCGGCGGCGGTGTTGAGAAATTCACGCTTGAGAAGGTCTTTCGAAAGCGTGGGGCAGAATTGTGAGATCATGCGAGCTTGGCGATGCCTGCCTTGACGCGGCGGATCGTTTCCTCGCGGCCGAGAATGTGGCAGATCTCGACTGCGCCGCCGGGCGTGACGAGCTTGCCCGCGGCGGCGATGCGCAGCGGCCACATGAGCGTTGCGTTCTTCACGCCGAGCTCCTCGGCGAAGGAAACGAGCATATCGTGGAGGGCTTCGTTCGTCCACTCGGGAAGTTCTTCAAGCTTGGGAAGAACCTTCGTGAGCATGTCGAGCGAGACTTCCGCGTTGGTCTTGGACTTCTTGTTCGTGTAGTATTCAACGCTGTAATCGGGGAGAGCGTCGAAGAAGTCGACTTTTTCGGGAATGTCGGTGAGCTTTTCGCAGCGCGCCTGCAAGAGCGCGGCGATCTCAGAAGCGGAATACGCCTCGTTCTTAACGCTCTCACGAATGTAAGGCTCAGCGACCTTGCAGAATTCTTCCGGCGTAAGGTTGCGCAGATAGTTGGCGTTGAAATACGTGAGCTTTTCAATGTCGAAGATGGCGGGGGACTTGGAGATGCCGCCAATGTCGAAGGCTTCCACCAGCTCGTCGAGCGTAAAGAACTCCTGCTCGCTCTGCTCGCCGCGCGGCGACCAGCCGAGCAGCGCCACATAGTTGAGGATGGCGTTCGTCAGGAAGCCCTGCGCCTTGAGGTCTTCATAGCTCGGGTCGCCGTTGCGTTTACTCATCTTATGCTGCGCGTCGCGCATGACGGGGGAGCAGTGCACGTAGGTCGGCAC
>DPGF01000088.1:6172-7283 GCA_003522105.1 Oscillibacter sp. | reverse complement strand
TCGCTGCCGCGCACGACATGGGTGATGCCCATGAGGTGGTCGTCGATGACGTTGGCAAAGTTGTAGGTCGGCAGACCGTCGCGCTTCAAGAGCACCTGATCGTCGAGCGTCTTATTCTCCACTGTGATGTCGCCAAAGCTCGCATCGTGGAAGGTCGTGGTGCCGTCCTTCGGGATACGCTGGCGAATGACGTAGGGCTCGCCCGCGGCGACGCGCGCCTTGGCTTCTTCGAGCGGCAGGTCGCGGCAGGGATCGTCCGCGCGGTCAAATTCGCTGCTATCCTCCTCGCTCTCGGCCTTTTCGCAGAAGCAGTAGTAGGCGTGGCCGCGCTCGACTAAAAGCTCGGCGTACCTGCCGTAGGTGTCGCGGCGCTCGCTCTGAATGTACGGGGCGACGGGGCCGCCGACGTCGGGGCCTTCGTCGTGGGAAAGGCCGCACTCCGCCATCGTGCGGTAGATGACGTCCGTTGCGCCCTCGACGAGACGCCCTTGGTCGGTATCCTCAATGCGGAGAATGAAGGTGCCGCCGGCGTGGCGGGCGATGAGATAGGTGTAGAGCGCGGTGCGCAGGTTGCCCACGTGCATATAGCCCGTGGGGGAGGGGGCGAAGCGCGTGCGCACCTTGCCGTGTGGGATCTTCGCTTCCATTTCCTCAAAATACTTCATGTCGATGGACATAGGTGACCTCCTGAAGTGAAATCAAAATCAGATACATTATTACACCATATTTTCGCTGAAAAGTCAACGAAAGGGCGCTGTACTTTTTGCAGTGAGAATATCCGCTTCCATGCTTGTATTTTGATGGGCGGTATGGTAACATAACAAATTGGGTCGATAGCTGCGCCAAAGCGGCGCAATTCGAGATAAAATGAGAAAAACAAACAGATCGGAGAAAAAACGATGGAAAACATGGAAAACGCGGCGCGCAAGAAAGTGATGCTGTCCGGCATTCAGCCCAGCGGCGATCTGACCCTCGGGTCCTACCTCGGCGCGATCAAAAACTGGGCGGAGCGCGACGAGGAATTTGACAACTACTACTTTATGGCCGATATGCACTCGATCACCGTGCGTCAGGACCCTGCGGCGCTGCGCCGCCGCACGCTCGAGCAGCT
>DPGF01000088.1:408-5799 GCA_003522105.1 Oscillibacter sp. | reverse complement strand
CTGCTCTATCAGCCCGACTATGTCCCTGTGGGCGAGGATCAGAAGCAGCATGTCGAGCTCTGCCGCAACATCGTCCAGCGCTTCAACGGCATCTATGGCGACGTCTTCAAGATGCCCGAGCCGTACATTCCCAAGGTCGGTGCGCGCGTGATGAGCCTGAGCGACCCGGGAGCCAAGATGTCGAAGTCCGATAAGGACCCCAACGGCTCCATTTACCTGATGGAAAAGCCCGAGGATATCCTGCGCAAGTTCAAGCGCGCCGTGACCGACAGCGACACGGAAAACTGCGTGCGCTATGATCCCACGAACAAGCCCGGCGTTGCGAACCTGATGACCATCTACTCCGCTGTGACGGGCAAGAGCTTTGACGAGATCGAGCAGGAGTTCGCCGGTAAGGGCTACGGCGCGTTCAAGCCCGCCGTGGGCGAGGCCGTCGTCGAAACCCTGCGCCCCATCCGCGAGGAGGCCACGCGCATTTTGGGCGACAAGGCGTATCTCGAGTCCGTTTACCGCGCGGGCGCACAGAAGGCGTCTTACGTGGCGGAAAAAACGCTGCGCAAGGTCTACAAGAAGGTCGGCTTTGTCGCGCGCTGATTAAAGGGTGGAGAACATGAACGGAATTCCGAAAGAGTTATTGCTGAGCGTCGGCGCTGCACTCCTGTGCGCGTTCGTCGTCAGCTACCTGATGTGCCCGATGGTGAAGTCCTTCGCCTATAAGATCGGCGCGATCGACGTGCCGAAGGACAACCGCCGCATGCACAAAAAGCCCGTGCCGCGCCTCGGCGGTCTGGCGATCTTCCTCGGATTTATGGTGAGCATGCTGCTCTTTGTCAAGGTGGATCACCAGATGCAGGGCATCCTGCTCGGCGCGTCCATCATCGTCGTGCTCGGTGTGGTGGACGACATGTCCCCGCTGCGGGCATACTTCAAGTTCTGCGTGCAGATCTTTGCGGCGCTCGTCGCCGTGTT
Organism: Oscillibacter sp.; assembly: GCA_003522105.1. Classification (GTDB taxonomy): domain Bacteria; phylum Bacillota; class Clostridia; order Oscillospirales; family Oscillospiraceae; genus Hominicoprocola. The sequence goes on along the minus strand of DPGF01000088.1, from coordinate 4,830 downwards.
TCACGGCGTCGTGGTCCAGACGCTTTCAAACCCCAACGTCTTTGCCGATAGCCCGTATTGGGATCTTGGCTGGCTGGCGATCCCCATCACGGTGCTGTGGATCGTGGGCATCACAAATGCCGTCAACCTTATCGACGGACTTGACGGCCTTGCCTGCGGCGTTTCCACGATCAGCGCCATTTCAATGCTCGTCATTGCGCTGCTCGTCTCCGAGAGTGACGTGGCGCTCGTGATGGCCTCGCTTGTGGGCGCGTGCCTCGGCTTCTTGCCCTTCAACAGAAATCCTGCGAAGATGTTCATGGGCGATACGGGGTCGACGTTCCTCGGCTATATCCTTGCGACCATCTCCATTCAGGGCCTTTTTAAGTATTACGCCATCGTGTCGTTCGCGGTGCCGTTTTTGATCCTCGGCCTTCCGATGTTCGACACGCTCTTTGCCATCATCCGCCGCCTTGCCCACGGGCAGAACCCCATGGCGCCGGATCGCGGCCACATTCACCACCGCCTCATCGACATGGGTCTCAACCAGAAGCAGGCGGTCGCGGCGCTGTATGTCATCAGCAGCATTCTGGGCCTTTCCGCCGTGGTGCTGACGTCGAGCGGCGCGATCAAGGCGATGCTCTTTTTGATGGCGCTGGCGGTGGCGGCATTCCTCGCCTCGCGCGTCATCTTCCGCCGCGATATCGACAAGGCGTTGCAGGCGGAAAAGGCCGCGGCAGAGGAGAAGAACACAGAGACCGCCACACCGGCGGAAACCGTGCCTGCGGAACCTGAAGAAGAATCCAACGAAAAGAAAAAAGAGGGAGCATAAATGGAAAAACTGCGCATAATGAGCGTGTTCGGCACGCGGCCTGAGGCCATCAAGATGGCCCCGCTCGTCAAGGAACTGGCAAGCCGCGAGGAGATCGAGAGCCTGTGCTGCGTGACGGCGCAGCACCGCGAAATGCTCGATAGCGTGATGGAGGTCTTTGACCTCAAGGCTGACTGCGACCTCGACATCATGACGCCGCGGCAGACGCTTTCGACCATCACGAGCAAGTGCCTGCTCGGCATGGACGATGCCATCGAGCAATTAAAGCCTGACATGATTTTAGTCCACGGCGACACGAGCACGACGTTTGCCGGCGCGCTCTCGGCCTTTTACCACAAGGTGCCCGTGGGGCACGTGGAGGCGGGCCTTCGCACCTACGACAAATACTCCCCGTTCCCCGAGGAGATGAACCGCAAGCTCGTCACGGCCATCGCCGACCTCTATTTCTGCCCGACGAAAAATAACCGCGAGAATTTACTCAAAGAGGGCGTGACCGAGGGCCTTTTCATCACGGGCAATACGGTCATTGACGCACTGAAAACAACGGTGCGCAAGGATTATCACTTTACAACGGAAATGCTCAACGAGCTGGACTATTCGAGAAAAGTCGTGCTCGTCACCTGCCACCGCCGCGAGAATTACGGTCAGCCCATGGAGAATATCATGACCGCGCTGCGCGATATTGCCCTCCAGAACGAAGACTGCGAGCTGGTCTATCCCGTGCATCTCAGCCCCGTTGTGCGCGAGAACGCGCAGAAGTTCCTTGCCGGTACGCCGCGCGTGCATCTCATCGATCCGCTGAGCGCGGACGAGATGCACAACCTCATGGCGCGCTGCTACATGGTGATGACCGACAGCGGCGGACTCCAGGAGGAAGCGCCTGCGCTCGGCAAGCCCGTGCTCGTGATGAGAAGAGAGACCGAGCGCCCCGAGGCGGTCGCTGCCGGAACGGTGAAGCTCTGCGGCATCGAGTACGACGATGTGCTGCGCATGGGCAACGAGCTGCTGCGCAGCAAGGAGGCCTACGACGCGATGGCACACGCCGTCAACCCCTATGGCGACGGCCACGCCTGCGCGCGCATTGCCGACGCGATCCTCTGGCACTTTGGCCGAAAGACGGAGCGCCCTGCCGACTTCAACGCCTGACGGAAAAAGAAAGGAGTGAAGCAAGATGAGAAAACGGAGAGTGACGCCCATCGGCGCTGCCTTCGCCGCGCTCGTTTTGCTGGTGCTCCTGTTTGTGTTGCGCGGTGCGCTGCATCGTCCCGCGCGTGTTGTGCTGCCGCAGGAATCGAGCAGCAGCGATGCAAGCGATGCCGCGCTTGACGACAGCGCCGTCGGGCGTATTGCCGTGCGGCCCGACACGGTGCAGTCGGCCATTGCAACGCTCGAACGCCCTGCGCGCTATTCGCGCGATATTACCATTGAACGCTACTACTCCGGCGGAAGCGGTGTCGATCATGTCAGCGTCAGTGTTGATGGGGCGTGGATGCGTGTTGATGCGGAGAAGGCAGGCGGCTCGCAGAGCCACACGATCTCAAACGGAGAAAAGATCTGGGTCTGGTACGGCGGCAGCAAGCTTTGGTATGAGAGTGCGTCGGCCTTCACCGCCGATGAAGAGCAGGGGATCCCGACGTATGAGAATATTCTGCATCTCGAAAAGCAGCGGATCGCGGCGGCGGATTACCGCCTGCTTGACACCGTGGACTGCATCTTTGTAGAGACTGCCGTTGATGATGGGGGCTATGTTGAACGCTACTGGGTCAGTGTAAACGACGGACTGCTCTGCGCAGCGGAGAAGCTGCAAGGCGAGGACGTTGTTTACCGCATGGCGGGCATGACGATCGATACGACCGCGCCCGATGCGGACGTATTTACGCTGCCGGACGGCACGGTACTCCACGGAGAGACAGACGAACCGTAAAAACGAGCATAAAGAATAAAGCAGGCTGTTCGAATCCAATCGAACGGCCTGTTTTTCGGTATGTTACAAGATGAGCAGCAGTCCCAGTGCGATGAGCAGCTCGTCGTCCGCCTTTTCCTCGAAAAGGAAAAAAAGAATGAGCAGCAGCAAAAGATCCGCTTTGTCAACACCCTTGAGCGGCAGCTTGTCGAGAAGGTGTGAGAAAAACTGCGAGGTTTCCCGGCTTATCGGCGGAGGGGGCGAGCTATCCTGCGCCGCTTTGGGCGGCGGTGCGTTTCCGCCTGCCGGGGGCGAGGGAGGCGGCGCTTCTCCGCGTGGAAGATCCTGCATGGGCATGCGGGTGTAAACACCGTCATCGTTGCGAAGATAGCGGTTATACATCGTGCGTCCCCCCTTCGCTGAGCAGCAGCGTCTTTCCCAGATGAATGAAGCGCGCGAGCTGTGCCGCGCGCTCAACCTTGTCCTGCCGTTCCGGCTTCAAAAACGGCCGCAGCGCGCGCAGGAAGGCGGCGGTCTCGCCGCTCTCGGGTCGGTTCAGCTGCGAGAGCAGCGGCAGGAGCTTTTGAACGAGCAAGGGATCAATGCCGCCGGGCAGCGGGGAAGAAGCGTTCGCCTGTCCTTCCTGCGGCGGGGGCGAAGGCGGCGGAACTGCTGCACCGTTTGGCGGAGGTGCCGCCGCGCCGCCCGGCTGTCCCATCTGCTGCGACAGGCTCTGTGCCATCTGCATGACCTGCGCCATGGCGTCCGGATCGGAGAGCAGGGTATTCAGTTTTTCCTCCCACTCGCTCATCGTGACGCCCCCCTGAGATCGTTTACTTTTTCGCGCTGTCGTTGATGCGGTTCATAACGGCCATTCCCTCCGGACTTTTCATAAGTCCTGAGAGCATCGCGGCCAGCTCCTTTGTGTTGCCCGCTGCGGCGCTTTGCGCTGCATGGTTGAGCGCTGCGCCGCCGTCCTGAGCGGTGAGCATCTGCATGAGTCGCTGCCCGTCGAGCGATTGCAGGAGCGCCTGTGCCATGGCAGGGTTGTGCTTGAATTTGTCGATGAGCTGCTGTGTGCTTTGATCCATTGTTGCGCCTCCGTTTCCTGTCTTTCAAGGCAGTATATGACGGTGGGGAGAAAGTTGTGCCGCTGCGGCAAAATTTCTGAAAATTTTTCAGAATCCGTGAAAGAAAACGGCCTGCTCGCGCACATACATGGTGTAAGGCCTTTGAGGAGAGAAACATATATGTTATCAAACGAAGCATTTGCCCAAAATGCAGAAAAGTACATGGACACGGTCTTTCGCGTGGCCTACGGCTGGCTCAAAAACCCGGACGACGCCAACGATGTGACGCAGGACGTATTGGTAGAGCTGTACAAAACGGATAAGGCGTTCGAATCCGACGCCCACTTGAAAAACTGGCTCATCCGTGTCACCGTCAATCGCTGCAAGATGCTCTTTCGCTCGCCATGGCGCGGGCACGAGGATATCGACGACTACGCCGAAACGCTGTCTTTCGAGCAGCCGCGGGACGGAGAACTGTTCGAAGCCGTGATGGCGCTTGACAGGAAATACCGTGTGCCACTGCTGCTCTTTTACTACGAAGGATACTCGACGGCGGAGATCGCCTCGATGCTCTCCATCGCGGAGAAGACCGTCAGCACAAGGCTTTACCGCGCAAGGGCGAAGCTCAGAACGATTTT
>DPGF01000088.1:0-171 GCA_003522105.1 Oscillibacter sp. | reverse complement strand
GAGGAGGAGTAAAGCAATGACAGAAAAAGAGAGATTTCAACGCGCGTTCGCGCCGCTGCACGCCTCCCCGGATACGATGACGGAGGTAATGAAGATGACAGAACAGAAAACAAAACGGCCCGCGCTGCGCCGCGCCGCGACCATCGGCCTCGCGGCCGCGCTCGTGCTGGC
>DPGF01000073.1:11876-12104 GCA_003522105.1 Oscillibacter sp. | reverse complement strand
GAAAGGGGGTTCAAACAATATGTACGATACCGCAAGACGGGTCGCACTCGTCAAGCAGCGGGTGCGGGAAAACACCCGCCGAAAACGGCAGCGCGGTATATATGGACTGAGTGCCGCGTGTATGCTGCTGTTCGCGGTGCTGATGCAGGCGGCGGGCACGGTCGTCGGGCCGGGGCAACCGGAAGCATGGGGCGTGTTCGGCGCAATGCTGCTGCGGGAGGACGCGGG